>WJKG01000395.1 GCA_014729205.1 candidate division GN15 bacterium
ACCACCGTGTCTCCCGGCTTAATGTCGTTGGAGAGTCCTTCAATCGAGAAGGTCTCTTTGCCGGTCAGATTGAAGCTCTCGCGATTCTCACCCGGCTTGAACTGCAGCGGCAATACACCCATACCAACCAGGTTGGAACGGTGGATACGTTCGTAGCTCTCGGCCAGCACTGCCCTGATTCCCAACAGGAACGTGCCTTTGGCCGCCCAGTCGCGCGAGGAGCCCATGCCGTAGTCTTTGCCGGCCAGCACCATCAGCGGGGTGCCGTCCTCTTTGTACTTCATGGCCGCTTCGTAAATGCTCATCTGCTCATCAGTACGCAGGTAGGTGGTCACACCACCCTCAGTGCCGGGGGCCATCAGGTTGCGCAAGCGGATATTGGCGAAAGTCCCGCGTGTCATCACCCGGTCATTACCCCGACGCGAACCATAGCTGTTGAAATCAGCGAACCCAACGCCCTTGTCCATAAGGAACCGTCCCGCCGGTGAATCCTGCTTGATCGGCCCGGCGGGTGATATGTGATCCGTAGTTATTGAATCGCCGACCATCACCAGCACCCTGGCACCCTCAATCGGTCTAATATCACTCGATTCCGGCGAGAGATCTACGAAGAACGGCGGCTCCTGGATATAGGTCGAGTCATCGCGCCACTGATACAACTCGGAGTCCGGACTCTCGATAGCGTTCCACATCTCGTTGGCATCGTAGACCCGCCCGTATTGCTCGCGGAACATCTCCGGAGTCAGGGCATTTTCTATCGCCGACATCACCTCCATCTGTGCCGGCCAGATATCCTTGAGCATGATATCATTCCCCGCCGAATCCTTACCAATAGGCTCCGTCACCAGGTCGATATCCATCCGCCCGGCGATAGCATACGCCACGACCAGCGGTGGCGAGGCCAGGTAGTTGGCCTGTGTGTACGGACTTACCCGCCCCTCGAAATTCCTGTTGCCCGAAAGCACCGCCGCCGTCACCAGATTGCCCTCATCGATCGCTTTTACCACCGGCTCCGGCAGGGGACCGGAGTTACCGATGCATGTCGTGCACCCGAACCCCACGTTATGGAAGCCCAGCTGCTGCAGCGAATCCATCAAACCCGCCTTTTCCAGGTAGTCGATCACGACCCGCGAACCCGGGGCCAGTGAAGTCTTGACATACGGTGGCACCTTCAGCCCCTTCTCAACTGCGTTCCTGGCCAGCATCCCTGCGGACATCAGCACAAACGGATCAGATGTGTTGGTACACGAGGTAATCGCAGCAATCACCACTGCCCCGTGGCCGATTTCACTCTTGTCACCGTTAGAAACCGTCACCGACTTCTCCTGCTCCGCCTGAGGTACCTCGAATCCCCGCTCCTTAACCGGCTTTGACAGGTCCTCCAGGAACGACGACTTCACGTTGGCGAGCGATACCCGATCCTGCGGCCGCTTGGGACCAGCCAGCGAGGGCTGCACCGTGGCCAGATCCAACTCAAGCATGTCTGTGAATTCCGGGGCAGGCATACCCTGTTCGCGGAACAGACCCTGCTCCTTGGTGTAGCGTTCCACCAGGTCCACCTCTTCATCGGTTCGACCAGTGAACTCCAGATAGCGGAGAGTCTCCTTGTCGACAGGGAAAAAGCCCATAGTGGCGCCATACTCGGGGGCCATATTGGCGATCATCGCCTTGGCCGGCAACGGCAGCGTGTCGAGCGCATCCCCACAGTACTCGACAAACTTCCCCACCACACCCTTCTCGCGAAGCATCTGCGTGACGGTCAACACCAGGTCCGTCCCTGTTACACCTTCGGCCAGCTTGCCATTCATATGGAAACCAATCACCTCCGGTGTGAGCATATAGATCGGCTGCCCCAGCATGGCCGCCTCGGCCTCGATACCGCCGACACCCCAGCCGACGACCCCGAGACCATTGATCATCACGGTATGGCTGTCGGTGCCCACCAGGGTATCGGGTATCGCCACTCCATCGCGCACCAGCACGCACTTGCCGAGATACTCCAGATTCACCTGGTGACAGATACCGGTGGCGGGCGGGACAACCCGGAAGTTGTCGAACACCTTGCTGCCCCAGTGCAGGAACTCGTAACGCTCTCGGTTTCGCTCGAATTCTTTCATTACGTTGTAATGCAGAGCCTCATCGGAAGCAAACTGATCCACTTGCACGGAATGATCAATCACCAGATCAACCTGGATGAGCGGGTTGATCTTCTTGGGATCGCCGCCCATGCGCTTCATGGCCGAACGAAGCGCCGCCAGATCAACAACCGCAGGGACCCCGGTGAAGTCCTGTAACAGCACGCGTGCCGGTTTGTAGGGAAGCTCGCTGTCGCCGACTTGCTTGGGATCATACTTGGCCAGCCGAACAACATCCTCTTCGGTGACCGTCTTACCGTCAACATTCCGCAGCACGGACTCAAGGAGCACACGGATCGAAAACGGCATGCGCTCCAGCTTTCCGTACTCGGCGAGCGAATCCAGCCGGTATATAGTGTACTCCGTATTCGCGGCTTTCAGTGTGGCTCTGGCGCCAAAGGGATCCATGAAAAACCTCCGATTCTTACCCTGATGTGTGAACGTTCGATTTGCGAAGTATACTGCAGATCCAGTCTCAATTCAAGCGCGAGCTAAGCGGGAAAATGATAATACTACTTTCATTATTCAATATTCTTGCTAAATTGATAGTACCAGCATTGCCCATCAACCGGGAGTGGCACACAATGATCAAATCGATGCCGGAAAACCTGACGGCCGTCATTGACGCTCCGGCAAAGATTAACCTGTTCTTGCATGTCACAGGCAAACGCGAGGACGGCTATCACGACATTTTCTCGGTGTTTCAGGCGGTCTCACTCTATGATCGCCTGGAGATAACACGGGTGCAATCAAGCGGAGTCAGAATCGATTCCGTATCGAGCCCGATGCAGGGGTTTCCGCTCGACGACGACAACTTGATCGCCAAGGCGTATCATGCTATACAACAACGATATAACATACGAGGAGGAATCACAGTACAGGTTGACAAACAGATCCCCATTGCCGCCGGCTTGGCGGGGGGATCGGCCGATGCTGCCGCGACCATTGCAGCTATCGACATCCTGTGGGACTTACAACTCAGTACAGCTCAGATGGCCGAAATCGGTCTTCAGATCGGCAGCGACTTGCCGTTCTTTTTCGGTACCGGACAGTCACTTGTGACCGGACGCGGAGAGAACGTGCAACCGGTCGGGTTACCAACAGATTACTGGCTGGTGCTGGTGACGCCGAGACTTCACATCAGCACTGCCGAGGCCTATAGCCGACTGAGTTTGACCTTGACAAAGTCAAAGAATGCGTTTAACTTAGCAAGTTGCCGGACGGTGAAAGACTTGATCGAGGAGCTCTCGCGTCAGGGGAACGATTTCGAACCGGTGCAGTTCGCAAGCTTCCCTGTCCTCAAGGAAATCTTTGATTGGCTGGCGAAACATGGAGCCACATTGGTGCGTATGAGTGGCTCCGGCCCGACGCTATTTGGTTTGTTCGAAACAAGACCGCAAATATGCGGAGAGGAGAGCAGGACGGATAGTACCTGGGATGTCCGGTGCGTCCAACCTGTTGTTTTCGACGGGGAAGGGACATTTAGCAGGAGGCGACGGTGGAGATAACAGAAATTAGGGTGACGTTGCGCGATGAAGAACGCCTCAAAGGCTTCGCCAATATCACCTTCGACAACGCCTTTGTGGTTCGCGGTCTCAAGATTATCCAGGGCAACACCGGATACTTCATCGCGATGCCCAGCAGGAAACGTCCTGACGGAACCTATCAGGACATTGCACATCCTGTCAATCAGGATATGCGACGACAAATTGAAGAGAGGATACTACTCGCCTACGAGGAGGAACTCAAGGCGCATAGCCAGGTGTAACAACCGGCGCCAGATTACGGATTTTTACTGGGGCGTCGTCAAGTGGTAAGACACCAGCCTTTGGAGCTGGCATTCCCAGGTTCGAATCCTGGCGCCCCAGCCAAATGATGAATAGCAGACATACGGCCTGAAGCAATAAACGTGAGCCGCCATAGCGGCTCAATTGTTGTGAAGGGCTTCACTTTTTAGGGACCAGAGATAGAGGCTTATGATCGTTCGCGAAGAATTGAAAATCGTCACTGGTAACTCCAACCGTAGACTCGCCGAGAACATCGCCGGCTATCTCGGCGAGAGACTGACCGACTGCACCGTCACGAAGTTCTCCGATGGCGAGATTTTCGTCCAGATCAACGAGAACATCCGTGGGGCCGATGTCTTCATCATCCAATCAACTAACCCGCCGGCCGACAACCTCATGGAGTTGCTCATGCTCACCGAGGCGGCTCGGCGCGCCTCGGCCATGCGCATCACCGCTGTCATCCCGTACTATGGATACGCCAGGGCCGACCGCAAAGACCGACCCCGCGTGGCCATCACCGCCAAGCTGGTCGCCAACATCATCACTACCGTGGGCGCCGACCGCGTCATTACCATGGACCTGCACGCCAGCCAGATCCAGGGCTTTTTCGACCTTCCCCACGACCACCTGTACTCCGCCACCCTCTTCCATCGCTATTTCCGCGAGAAGGGCCTAACCGGCGATGATCTGGTGGTCGTCTCGCCCGATGTTGGCTCGATCAAACTGGCCCGGATAACGGCTAACTCGCTCGATGCCAGCCTGGCCATTGTCGATAAGCGCCGCCCCAAACCAAACCAGACGAAAGTCATGAATCTCATTGGCGCGGTTGAAGATAAAGTCGTGCTGATCCGCGACGATATGGTCGATACCGGCGGAACCCTGTGCAAGGCGGCAGAGTTCGTCATGAACCGGGGAGCCAAAAAGGTAATCGCGGCCTGCACCCACGGCGTGCTTTCCGGAGAGGCTATTGAACGGATAAACGAGTCCCCGATCAGCCGTATGGTCATCACCGACTCGATAGACCATGCAAACAAAAAACTCACCGAGAAGTTTGACATTTTGCCCTGTGCCGAGTTAATAGGGGAGGCGATCAAGCGGATATTCGATGAGGAATCGGTTTCCTCTCTGTTCGAGGACCATCCGCTGGTCATCTGAGATACAATTGACGAGTATATGATTTGAAACACATAATCGAAGGAAGTTGTGCATCATGAAAGAAGTAGCTCTGCCTGCCGAGCTCCGCGAGGCAGGCTCCAAGGGTGAAGCCCGTCGGCTCCGAGTCTCCGGGAGCATACCGGCAGTCGTCTATGGGCTGAAAACCGCGCCATATTCGATCAAGGTCACCGAGCGCGCTCTACGAGATGCTTTGAAGAAAGCCGCCGGCAGCGCTGTGCTCTACGATTTGCGCGTTGGCGATGAGCCCGCCAACAAGGTCGTCATCCGCGACCTGCAACGCGACCCGCTGACAAGCAAGATCACCCACATCGATTTCCACGCTATTGCGATGGACCGGCCGCTCAGTGTCAAGGTTCCGATTCACTTCATCGGTACCCCCGTGGGCGTGAAGACCGACGCTGGTATCATGCAGACTACCATGCGTGAGCTCTCGGTCTCCTGCCTGCCCGAGAACATGCCGGAGAAGATTGAGCTCAATGTCGAGGAGTTGGGAATTGGTGAAGCTATCCACGTCGAGGATATTGATCTGCCAAACGTGGAGAAGCTCGATGAGCCCCAGCGGACCATTGTCGTTATCTCCGCCCCGACCGTGACCCGAGCCGAAGTCGAAGCGATGGAAACCGGTGAAGAAGGTGAAGAAGCCGCAGAGGGCGAGGCTGCCGAGGGCGAAGCTGCCGAGGGCGAAGCTGCTGAAGGTGAAGGCGCCGAAGGCGAGGAAAAGAAGGAAGAGTAGCTTTCTCTCTGAATCTGGAATTGACAAACCGCCGCGTTCATCGCGGCGGTTTTTTTGGGGCGAAACCAGCCGTGAAAGCAAGCACTCCGGCCTCTTTCTTGAAACCGGGGCGATTATCTCGTCGCTGCATTCGCGTCTTACGTATAATATGGATTCGTGCCCGAGGCGTGATCCGTCACATCAATGATCTCCGTTACTTCCGGCAACTTCTGCCGAATGGCCTGTTCGATACCGTGCTTGAGCGTGACATTAGCCGAGGCGCACCCCTGGCAGCCACCACCCAGGCGGACATACACCTTGGTGCCCTCCACATCGGCCAGTTCAACTCGGCCACCGTGTGACGCTATCTGTGGATTGATCTGCTGCTCGAACAGTTGCTCGATCTCGGTCCGCAGCCGATCCTCATCGACCGGGCGCTTCTGCACGTTCTCGTCAATCAACGGCTTATCAGACTGGAAAGCGCCGCGAATAGCACCACCAATCTGCTGGCCCATCGCCGGCCACGGTTCGGGAGTGTTCTTCACCAGGGTGACCGTGTTACCGGAGACCATCACCTGGCTGATCCCCTCTATCCCGAACAGCGCCTCGAGCAGTGCCGAACCTTCAGCCATCTCACGCCTGCGGCACACAAAGGTGCCTTCGTCAAGCAGCGGTTCGCTGACCACGAACTTGCAAACCTGCGGGTCAAGCGTCGGTTCGCCACTTATCTTGATGTCTTTGATATCTGCCATAGTGAACTCCTCCTGCCGGCTATACCGAGAACGACTCCGACTTGTTCTGGCTTTCATCCAGAGAGCGCAGTCGCTTGTAGGCATAGATGCCGGTTGTATGACCATCACTGAAGTGAATGGACAGTCCATACCGTCCCACCGGGCGCATATTCGTGATCTTGATATCCATGGGGACACTGTCCGGATCTATCAGAAGTTCGCCCGTTCGCTCGTCGCGATTCTCCGCCGAGTGGCTTTGTATACGCAAATGGCGCGGCGTGTGTACTGTCTTCGAATCATCCGGCCAGGTGATATGAAGCACACCCTCGTCATCCAGATGATACTCCGTCGGCTCGTTGGCCGAAATCTCCGTCTCGATCAACTCTACCTGTTCGTGAACAGCATCGGCCAGACTCAACAGCGCCTTGGCGGCCGGACTCTCATCGTTGATTGAAAGCAACGGACGGCCCTCATCACCCGACTGTACTATCTGCGGATCCAGCGGCAATGCCCCCAGGAAGCTCACCCCGTGCTGGTCGGCCAATTCGCGCCCTCCGGCCCCCTTGAAGATCCGGGTCTCCTTGCCGCAATGCTCGCAGATAAACCCGCTCATGTTCTCAACGACGCCGTAGATCGGCACATTGACCTGATCGAACATCCGAAGGCCCTTGTCGGCCACCGACTGCGCCACTCGCTGCGGGGTCGTGACGATGATAGCACCACTCAGCTTCGCCTGCTGTGACAGCGTCAACTGAACATCGCCAGTGCCCGGAGGGAGATCGATCAACAAGTAGTCCAGTTCACCCCAGGCAACAGAATTGATGAACTCCTGGATCATCTTGGTGGCCATGGGGGCACGCCAGATCACTGGTCCATCGTCCGGGACAAACAATCCCATGGACACGAACTTGATCCCGTGCTGCACAAGTGGCTCGATGTATCCACGGGATACATCGGGCTCCCGACCGTGGCTTCCCAGCATACCAGGCTGACTGGGGCCGTAGATATCGGCATCCATCAGTCCTACTTTGAGCCCTTTGGCGGACAATGCTGTGGCCAGGTTGACAGCTACTGTGGACTTGCCCACACCACCTTTGCCGGAACCGATGGCAACAATGTACTTGATCTTACCCAGTCCCGTCGGCTTGTCATTCGTTTGATCGGCCATTGCTTCTACCTCAATATCTGAATATGATCACTCGTCATATTGTACGAAGTGACCGGTTCACTGCTTGTCCTGTCTGTCTCAAACAAGCTCCGGAATCAGCTGTTCCGGTAGCTGCAGTGAGGATAGGTAGCCGATATCGGCCGATTGCGCAAGGGATTGAACGTGGATTTATCCAGCGATAATAGGACGCTTCTTGTCGAGTATGGCCGCCCCGGGACCAATCAAGTAGATGTATGATTGGCTGTTGTCGATCTGGCATTGCTGGTCGAAAGCCTCGAAATGCCACTTATGCCATTGAGAGCGATGCCGTTCGTATGGATTGTCAAACGTGGTTTCCTGCTGGGTTATGTCCTTCGGTGTGGCTATAAGCACGTTGCTGCCCACCTTCAAGCAATCGGACAGCAATTGTCGGCCCTCGTCGTGCGTAAAATGCTCGATAATGTCAATGAGCAGCACCAGGTCATATTGACCATCGAGCGCCGGAACCAGATCCAGTGCATCGCCCACGTAGATGTGGTCATAGACGATATTATGGATCGGGGTCAGGTAGTCCGGAAAGACCTCGATACCGTCGATACGACGTACCCACTGATCGTAGTCATCTCGGCCATCCCAGAGCTCCAGATACTCTCGTGCCAGAAAGCCGTATTTCCCGAACCCAACCCCGACATCGAGAAGCGAGTTCGGCTTGAGATGGAAGATAGTCTGGATAATCTGGTTAATCTGGAAAAAGTTGCTTGTGGGCACCGATGTACGCTCCTGCGGGATACGTTGTTTCTCTCTTCCTTCCAGGGGGCCAACTGGCCCCACTTGTTTTCATATCGACCCCATGCACCTCATGGCCGATCAAACCGGCTGATTCTTGTGACCATGCACCTCAGATTGCGCATCTGCTTACCAGTGGGGAGATACCAACACTTGGCACTCTCTTCTGATGGATTCCTGACAGCTACGGTATATAGCCACAGGGCAATGATTTATGAAAAGACCATCACTGTGATTGACGCTGCCTGTCGGGGATACTACCTTGAGCCGATGAAGCAATCCAGCCAATCCATGAGTCTTCTGGCCAAGACATCCTCGGGTCTGGAGCCGGTACTCGCCGATGAGCTGCAGCGTCTGGGAGCCGAGGAAATCGTGACTGGTAAGCGTCTTGTCCGATTTCGGGGGGATCGCGAGACGCTCTACAGGGTCAACCTGGGCTGCCGAACGGCGATTCGAATCCTGCTCCCCGTTTCGCAGTTCCATGCCCGCAATCGGCGCGAGCTATACAATGCCGTCCGAAGAGTCGATTTCGGCCAATACATGTCCCCGAAAAGCACGCTGGCAGTCGATGCCATAACGTTTGGGGAGCCGTTCGCCAATTCGCTCTTTGCCGCCCAAATCACAAAAGATGCCATCGTCGATCAGTTTCGCGACAAACACGGCGTCCGTCCCGATGTTGACCTGAAGAATCCCGACAGCCGAATCAACATCCATATTACTGGTCATGAAGCCACGCTCTCGATAGATACGTCCGGTGAATCTCTCAGCCACCGTGGATACCGCACCCGCGGTGGTGGCAAGGCGCCGCTCTCTGAGGTGCTTGCAGCAGGTATGGTCCTCCTGAGTGGCTGGAATGGTGACAAACCTCTGGTCGACGGCATGTGTGGCTCCGGAACCATCGCCATCGAGGCAGCCCTGATTGCCTCCAGGATCGCGCCCGGGTTGCTTCGGTCTCACTACGCTTTCGAACACTTTGCCGATCTCGACACAGAACTCCTGGATCGAGTCCGCAATGAACTCAAAGCCCGAGTGACGATTCCCGCTCAGCCGACTGTCTTTGCCTTTGATATCTCCGGCAAGCAGGTGGAGCTTGCCAGGGCCAACGCCCGACGAGCCGGGGTGGCCGAACATATCGCATTCACCGCACAGCCGTTTGAGCAATCTCAAGCGCCCGGCGAATCGGGAACAATTGTGATGAACCCACCCTATGGCGAGCGCCTCAAACCACACGACCTGGAGGATCTCTACAGCCGGATCGGCGATACCCTCAAGCAGAACTACCAGGGATTCACCGCCTGGATTCTCACCGGTAACCTTCAAGCTGCCAAGCGCATCGGCCTGAAAACATCGCGCAAAATCAAGCTCTACAATGGCCCCACCGAGTGCCGTCTGCTCAAATTCGAGCTCTACCAGGGTAGCCGTAAGGGATAACCAATACCATCTTCTCTCGCTACTTTGTGAAAAATCGGTTAACCGTACCGGGCGTACTTTCCACTGAGCAATCCATCATCTATATTCCGCGCCAACAGGTAAGAGGGCCGAAGTTACACCCGCTTGAATGAGATTGGGAGGAAGTAATCCATGTTGCGAACACTGAGCTTCATTGGCATCCTGACAGCAGTATTCATGACAACCGCCGCCGTCTCGGCGCAGCCAATCCCGGACGTGCACCGGCATCTTATCCGCCTGCCCGACAGCACGCTCGTTGTCGTGACACCCGATGGTGACACCATACCTCCCATACCCGAACAGGACCGCTTCACGCTGGATAAGCTGCGCAGCATGCCTGTGGGAACAGAGCGCGGCATAGCCTTCGATTTCGGCATGCCGGACCTCGACGGCAGCCTCTACTACGGGTTCCAGGAGGCGCCCGGCGATGTACTGCATCCCGTCACGGTATACTTCAAGAACCGAGCCAGAATAGACTCCGGTCGGGCTGTCATTCCCATTGCCGACAAGCTCATCGGTAAGTATGACATGGTCGACTGGGGCACCACAGCCCGCATGCGTCTGGGCTACCGCATCACCAGCGGCGAGGGTCGCATCCTTTATGAAGGCAAAATCAACGTGCGCGGCAAAGGACCATTTGTGGTCGATACGTCCATCATCGAGGGACCCTTCGTCAACCTGCTGACTGACTCCAGCGCCGTCATCAGCTACACCACCAGTGTCCCCGTACCACCGGTTGTCGAGGCTTTGGGCCGAACCTTCGGCGAAGGCCTTCCCAGCACTCTGCATGAAGTCTCGCTCGCCGGCCTGCCGCCTGACAGCGTGATCGAGTACACCATCGCCTATGGTGAATACCGCGACCGTCGACATTTCCGCACGGCACCCGCGCCGGGGACTCGCTCGGAATTTACCTTTGCCTACGCCTCCGACTGCCGCGCCAATCAGGGTGGGGGAGAACGCAGCATGGTTGGTGTTAACAGCTACATGATGCGTCGCATTGCCGCTCTGAGTGTCTACAGGAACGCACGCTTCTTCCAGTTCACTGGAGACCTTATCGATGGCTATACCAACTCCCTGGGTCGAATCCAGCTCGAATACGCCAACTGGAAACGATCAATTGAACCCTGGGCCGGATACATGCCGTTCGTGGCCGGATTCGGCAACCACGAGACGCTCCAGTTCATCTTCGATGATGGCACCACCGACATTTGGATCGATCAGTTCCCGTGGGGGAGTATGTCGTCCGAGGTTGTCTTTGCCCGGCAATTCGTCAACCCCGTCAACGGCCCCGTCAGCGAGGACGGCCAGGTTTACGACCCCAACCCGCTCGCCATTGACTTCCCACCCTACACCGAGACCGCCTTCTGGTATCGCTACGACAACGTGGCCATGATCTCCATGAATTCCGATTACTGGTATGCTCCCTCAATCACGTCGGATCCCTACACCGGTGGCAACCCCCACGGCTATGTCATGGATGCCCAGCTGGCCTGGCTGGAGGAGACGCTCGAGATTCTCGAGGCCGACCCGACTATAGATCACGTCTTCATGACAATCCATACTCCCATCTGCCCCAATGGCGGTCACGTGAAAGATGACATGTGGTATTCCGGCAACAACGAGGTCCGCCCCTGGGTCGCCGGCAAGCCGGTTGAGCAGGGGATAATCGAACGGCGCGACGAGATTCTCGATCTGCTGATCAACCACAGCTCCAAGGCCATAGCCGCTCTCACCGGCGATGAACACAACTACAATGTGCTCACGCTGACCTCCGAGGTGAACCTGTATCCCGAAGACTGGTCTGGTGAACGACTCGAGGTGTCCCGACCCTTCTGGCTCATTAACAACGGTGCCGCTGGTGCGCCATACTATGGAAAGGAAGACACTCCGTGGATGCACGATGTCCGTATCTTCTCTACCCAGAATGCGGTCGTGTTCTTCCATGTGAACGGGGGTGAGCTTCGTGTTGAAGTCGTCAATCCCGATACGTTAGAGTTGATCGACGAGTTCGTATTGCGATAGCCCAGGGCTCAAAAACGCCAGGTCAGCCCCAATCCGGGCGACGAGCCATCCCCAACGGTCGTGGGCGTGATCAGCAGACGGCGGCGTTCGTTCCGTTCCACAACTCGGTCGGCCACCAGCCACGCGTAGATAAGTGCAATATACACATCACTCGCCCAGTGGTTGCCCGAGGAGATCCGCTCAAGGGCTATTGTCCCTGCACCGGTATAGGCAACCACAGTGAACGGCCAGAAATCAATATGATATTCGAGAATCCGAGCCATCTGGATGATGTTTGAGGTATGACCCGAGGGTAGCGATGTACCCTGGTTATGCTTGAAGAAGTACGGTCCCCGCTGATCATTGGGACGCGCCCGGCCCATCGCGAAATTGGCCACGTTCTTCATCGTCCCGGCGATGATATACGATTCCCAGAGATCAATAGCAATAGCCTCCAGTTTGTCCCAACCCGACACATAGCCAGCCAACAGCGCCACCGTGTACATCTTCGTATTGGTACCGCCATAACCGAGCGTCTCGATCTCCTCGCTGATTTCGATGAACGGCTTGAGCAGGCCGTGCTCCTCATTACGCTTGACCTCTTCATATATCTCCTGATCATACGCGTAGATTACCCCACCTACAGCCAGTATCCCTCCCAACCAGAGAGCACTGGTCCTGTCAATCCGTGCGGGAGCGCTGTAGAAATACCCCAGGTCCTTGGCAAGGTATTCCCCGGCATTAGCGAGATCGCGCAGGAGGTGACGATCACGCTCACGATAGGTGCGAGGATACTCAGGGGGAACAGCCTCCTCGTCGTTTGCCAGCAACTGAGCAGCCACCCCCGGTGAACGGTACAGACTGGTCGCCCGACGCATGGCATCATCAATAGTGATTCCGGATGCGGACTCCACGGCCGCGAAAGCGGCAGCTCCCGGCAGCAGTGTCGCTATCACAGCCAACAGAACCAAACTTGTCAATCCACGCAAGACAGGAATCCTCTCACAACTTGTTCTCAATACCGAACCATATATCCTGGCATTAGATACAAATTCACCGTAGCAACAGCAACAACCACGTTTTGCTCGCTATCGACCACGATCTCGGCTATTACACATATTTCAAATAATCCAGGCGTTGTCGCTTGTGCGGCTTCAGAATAGCACAGAATTGCCGAACTCATATTATGTAGGAGCACACGGCCCGACCGCCCGGTCAGCCGATGTGGGGAGACAAGATAATCTGTACACCTGGGGCACCTCGTGGCTATTGATGTATCACGAGAACTAATCGCTAACCGTCGCCGGACCGTCCGCAATGCCGTCTGTTGCGCGCGCATTCCGTGGGATTCCGTCAACCTGCTGACATACATCCGCATGGGTGGTATCATGGTGATTATCCTCACCGCCGATGGTAGCATTGCCATGATCAACCAGAGCGGCAGTGATATGCTCGGCTGCGAGTCGACCTCAGCAGTCGGTCTCGGTTGGTTTGATTCCTTTGTCTGTGAACAGCAGCGCGAGGCTGCCTGGAACGAATACCAGAAGAAACTGGCCGCCGGCCCTACTCAGGCGGCTTACATGGAACACCAGGTGGTCGGTGCCGATGGCCGCCGACGTGTGTTTGCCCTGCACGGCACACCCCTGGTGGACGAAAATAGCGTAGTTGGACTCATGGCCTTCGGCGAGGACATTACCTCCCGACGATCCAATGAGATTCAGCTCAATGAACGAATAGCGGAGTTGCGCTGCCTGTATGGCATATCTCGCCTCAAGGACGAGACAGGCCAGGACTTGCAGCAATTCTTCCGCGAGTGTCTGAAGCTCATTCCCACTACTACCAAGTACCCCCGCCTGCGCGGAGCCCGCATCATCCTCGATGGTACCGAGTATCGAACCGCTGACTGCGACTGCCAGGGGCTCCAACTCTCGGCCGACATCATGATTTCCGGCCAGAAAGCGGGTGTTGTCGAGGTATGCTACGAAGAATCGACAACAACGACAACCCCGGGCCGGAAAAACACCCCGGAGGACTACCTCCGAAACCTCCTCGAGGCCGTGGCCCGAGAGATCGGCAAACACACGCAGCGCATCCGCACCGAAGAACAGCTCATTCGGGCCTCACACGAACTGGAACAGGATCGAAAGATCCTTCATGACAAGAACGTCGCCATGCGCGAACTGCTCAGTCAGATCGAGACCGAAAAGGCAAATCTGGTGGAACGGCTGCAGACCAACATCTCCAGCAGCATAACGCCGCTGATAGACAGGCTGAAACTCGGCACCGACCAGAACTCCCTGGCGCTGTTGACAGAACTGCAGTCACGTCTGGAGGGCGTCGCCTCACCCTTCCTCGGCAATCTCCAGCAGAACGTCCCCAACCTCACCCCCCGGGAGCGCGAGATCTGCAGTTTGATCCGCAACGGACTCTCCAGCAAAGAAATCGCGACAAATCTGAGTATCTCTGAACTGACCGTTCAGAAACAACGGCAACATATCAGGTCCAAACTGGGAATAGCCAATAGAAAGGTAAACCTAACCACTTACCTGCAAACGATTTAAATGGGGTCACCTGGTTGACTGAAATGAGTTACAACAGTGACACTACGAGAGTAAGATACTCCAGTATCGAGTATCCGGCATACCCGCTTGATACCAGGAACTCACTCGTTGACAGTCGGCACTCCCAGGCCGACACAAGTTCTAAGGGAACCGGAGAACCGTATCTCCGGGACAGAGTGCATAACAGCAGACTCGAAACAAAACACACATAGATGTCAAAAGGGAGAGTAGACATGAGTTGGAAAGACCTTAAAGTAGCCAAGAAGCTCTATGTTGGCTTCGGCATCGTCCTGGTGCTGGCGCTGGCGATCGGCTATGTCGGCTACAACGGCCTCAACACCGTGGCCGAAAACACTGCTAATCTTGACGACGCCGACCTGATGAATGCGTATGTCAAGGACGCGGCCACTCTGCGCCAGAAGTTCTTTGCAGAACGCGATGCCGGCCTTCTGAAAGATGTAAAGGATGTCATCCAGACTATCCGAAGCAAGTCACGCGAAACGCAGGCCCGCCTTCAGGATCCCGCCGACGTCAAGCTGATCGATGAGTGTAACAACTACCTCGATGAGTATGAGTCCGGATGGGAAGAGGTCGCACAGGGGCAATTGGATATCGAAGCCGCAATCGCCAAGATGGACGAAGCAGCGGCCACCTCCAGCAACGCCGTGGACGCCCTCGTCGCCAACCAGAAGAAGGCTCTGGCGTCAGAACTATCTTCGGGTGTTGGCACCTCAGCTCTCAAAGAACGGGTCACCAAGCTGAACAACTCGCAGGACCTGGTGAACTACGTCGCCTCGGCTCGGATCAACTATCGTGACTTCCGTCGCACCGAGGATGACCGCTACGCCCAGAATCTCAACGACGCCATCGATGCTCTGGTGAAGCGAGCTGAAGAGACACAGGATATGATGTCGCGCCAGATCGATATCGATGAACTGACTGCTGTCATCAATGCTGCCGAGAAGTATCGTCAGAACTTCAACAATGTCGTAGATTTGAAGCACAAGGCGGCCCAGGATGCTCAGCATCTTGCTGCTGTCGCGGGCAAGGTCGTCGAGAACTTCACCGAGCTGCGTGATGGTCAGGATGACAAGCGCAACGCGGCCCAGGCCTCTGCCATTACCATGGCTGTCGCCTTTGTCATTGGTGCCATCCTTATTGGTGTCTTTGTCGCCTACTTCATCGCTCGTGGTATCTCCAAACCAGTTTCCGAGATGGCTCGCGCCGCCGAGGGAATCGCTGTTGGCGATATCAACCAGAGCATTGAACTGCAGTCTCGTGACGAGATCGGCACCCTGGCTGCTTCGTTCCGCCAGCTCATTGATTACATGAAAGAGCTGTCCGGCCACGCCGAAGCCATCGCCGACAACGATCTAACGATAACTGTCCAGCCCAAGAGCGATCGCGACACCCTGGGCCACGCCTTCCGGACAATGGTGCACAACCTCTCCGGCATAATTCGTCAGTTGACCGAAAACGCCACCCAGTTGGTCTCCGCGGCTACTGAAATCTCCTCGTCCTCCGAGC
>WJKG01000396.1 GCA_014729205.1 candidate division GN15 bacterium
GCGCAGCAGTGTACTTTGCCGTGTGGCTCTGGCTCTGCATAGACTTATACCGCTTATCGATCAGGCAGGATCGCGAGGGGCACACCGAGGGGCTCACTAAGAAGTTCAGGCGCCTGAGTGCCCCCGGCATGCTGTTGTTTGCGGTCACCGTGACTTTTGCGTCTTTTGACTGGATGATGTCGCTCGACGCACACTGGTTCTCGACCATCTTTGGAGCCTATGTCTTCTCAGGCCTGTTTCTCGGTACTCTGGCTATGATGACCCTCATCGTTATGTTCCTGCGTGCCAACGGCCAGCTTACCAATGTCATCACCGAAGAGCACTATCATGATCTCGGTAAGCTGATGTTCGCTTTCTTGATATTCTGGGCGTATATGGCGTTCTCTCAGTACTTCCTTTATTGGTATGCAAACATCCCCGAGGAAACCATCTGGTACAAGCATCGCTGGGAAGGGGGGTGGCAGATGGTGAGTTTGATTATCGTCTTCGGCCATTTCGTCATTCCGTTTTTCCTGATGCTTACTCGTGCCGCCAAGAGAAGTGTGAAGATGCTGACCTTCCTGGGAATATGGTTCCTGGTCGTACACTTCGTAGATATCCACTGGATTGTGCTGCCGAACCTGCACAAACACGGCGCCCATCTCTCCTGGATGGACTTCACGACCCTGGTAGGGATTGGCGGCGTATTCATCTGGTATCTACATCGCATGTTTGTGTCCAATAAGGTGGTCCCGGTCAACGACCCGGGCCTGGAAACATCGATCAAGTTCACAAATGTCTGAGTCTGGATAGATTGCCATGAGCGAAAACGATACTCACCAGAACCAAACCCCCGGTTACGAAACCAGCGATGTTAATGTCACCAAGGTGGTGGCGGTGAGCATGGTGGTGGTGATTGTCGTGCTGCTCTTTCTCGTCATTCTTAACGAGTACTTCATTCAGGTCAAAGAGGATCTGATCAACGAACAGGTCCTCACCAAAGAATCGGCCACCCTGCGTGATATCCGGGCTCGCGAGGCAGAGATTCTCAACGCTTACGGTGTTCTCGATGAGAAGGAAGGCGTCTACCGTATACCAGTTGAGCGCGCGATGGAAGTCTACTCCGACCGAGCCTTCCAGGAACGTCGGGGCGGCAACGGCTCATAGCCAGGCATTCGGTCGTAGTTTGCTGATTACCAAGCACTTAACCTAGCTGATCTACCGAGAGAGGACTTCACGGCCACGGTGACTTGTCGCTCGCTTACAAACGCGGACTTCTTGGGTAAATTTGGTCAAAAAAGATAGAACCCAAGGGCCAGTTTACCTGTTGAGACAAAGACGAATCCGGAAGAGTGATAATCCGGAGGACTGGTAAGGTAGTAGATGAATCGTTGGATGCACATAATAGTGATTGCCTGTATCGTCTTTGTTGGCGTCACCTCGGGTTACACCCAGTTGGTTCAGGAGAGCCCCCGCGAGCTGCAGGGAATTGACGTCAAGGAGAACCTCGGCGATACGATTGACCTGGATATTCCCTTTTTCAATGAGCACGGAGAAGAGGTCACCCTGGCCGACTACGTCCATGGGGACCGCCCAGTGATTCTCATCCTGGGCTATTACCGCTGTCCAATGCTGTGCAATCTCGTCTTCAACGGTGTTGCCGACGCTATCTCCCAGGTTGATCTCAAACCGCATCAAGAGTATCAAATCGTGGCCATAAGCATCAATCCCGAAGAAGGGCACGAACTGGCCACCTCCAAGAAGCAGACGTACATGGATCAGAGCGAGGTTGAGGGGCTGGCTCAGGGGTGGGCGTTTCTGTCAGGCCCCGAGGAGTCCTCACGAGCCGTCGCCGATGCAATTGGGTTCGAGTACTACTGGGTTGAATCCCGCAATGAATACGCTCACCCGGCGGTAATTACCTTACTGTCGCCGGAAGGCGTAATAAGCAGATACCTCTATGGCATCAAGTTCAAGCCCAACGATATCAAGTTGGGACTGATGGAGGCCGCTGATGGGAAGATCGGCAGTACTATAGATCGTATCATCCTGTCCTGCTTCCATTACGATCCCGATGCCGGCTCTTATGTTGTTTTTGCCGGGAACGTCATGCGTATAGGCGGTATTCTAACGGTAATCATCGTCGGGCTGTTTCTGGGAGCCATGTTGCTGCGCGAGAAGCGACGCCGTCGCCGCAGCTTCAACAAGAACGATCATGAGAAGGTTAACGCCTAGCAGATAGACCATGGATACTACCGGAACACTTTTTCTGCCGCCGTCGGGCTCTACGATTTCGGGTGAGGTGGACTTTCAATTCTACTTCATCTATGCCGCATCGATATTCTTCTTTGCAGTGGTGACATTTGCGTCGCTGCTGTTCGTTGTACGGTACCGGCGCCGCGGTGAGCCGACTCGCTCCGACGCCCCCACCCACAATACACTACTGGAAATCGTCTGGACGGCCATTCCGACCGTGCTCATCGTAATCGTCTTCGTAATGGGGTTCCGTACATATCTCAAGATGCACGTCGTACCCGGCGATGCAATGGAGATCAAGGTAACTGCCCAGAAGTGGTTCTGGTCGTTCGACTATCCGGAAGGTGCCTCGGCTGTGAATGAGCTGGTTGTGCCCGTGAATCAGCCGGTGAAGTTACTGATGTCTTCACAGGACGTGATCCACAGCTTCTTTGTCCCCAATTTCCGGGTGAAGATGGATGTGCTGCCAAATCGCTATAGTGTGACCTGGTTCGAGGCCACGCAGACCGGTGAGTTCGATCTTTTCTGCACCGAGTATTGTGGCAAGGGGCATGCCGAGATGATTGGCAAGGTCAAGGTTGTCAGTGAGAGCGAATACAACAACTGGGTCGAGGCCGGCGCCGGGCCTGCTGAAGGTGAAGGGCTGGCTGACTACGGTCGCCGTCTGTACGTCTCCAAGGCATGTAATACCTGTCATTCAATCGATGGTTCTGGCAATGTTGGGCCCTCATTCCTGCAGAAGTTTGGTGCCGAGGAGGCACTCGCCGATGGGTCATTTATCACTGTCGACGAAAACTACCTACGCGAGTCGATCCTGAATCCCCAGGCTAAGATCGTTGCGGGTTATGATCCGGTGATGCCTACGTATCAGGGCCTGTTGAAAGACCGGGAGGTCGACGCGCTGATAGAGTTCATTAAGTCGCTGAAGGATGGACAGTAGTTATGAGTACACTCGAAAAGGCTATTGCCGATACCAACTATCTCAAAGACCCACCGGGCATCAAGAACTGGCTGTTCACCCTGGATCACAAACGGATCGGTGTCCTCTACCTGTATGGAATCATGGCGTCCTTCCTGTTGGGCGGGATCTTCGCCATGCTGCTGCGCCTGGAATTGCTCAGCCCCGATCAGGTGATCGTCGACGCCGACACTTACAACCAGTTCTTCACGCTGCACGGGGCGGTGATGATCTTCCTGTTCATCATCCCATCGATTCCAGCGGCCCTGGGTAATTTCGTCCTGCCTTTGATGATTGGCGCCAAAGACGTCGCCTTTCCGAGGCTGAACCTCGCCAGTTGGTACATCTATGTGGCCGGGGCGATCATTTGTCTCTACTCCATTGTGGCTGGAGGGGCCGATACAGGCTGGACCTTCTATACACCATATTCAACGCAAACCAGTACGGCGGTGATATCACTAACCTTCGGGGCCTTTGTTCTCGGCTTCTCATCGATATTCACCGGGATTAATTTCATCGCCACCATCCACAAGCTCCGCGCTCCGGGAATGTCCTGGTTCAAGATGCCGCTGATGGTCTGGGCGCTCTATGCTACCTCCATCATTCAGGTGATGGCCACGCCGGTACTGGGTATTACACTTGTGCTGCTGATCGTTGAACGTGCTTTCGGCATTGGCATCTTCGATCCTGCCATGGGTGGCGATCCGGTACTGTACCAGCACTTCTTCTGGTTCTATTCGCACCCGGCGGTGTATATCATGATTCTGCCGGCCATGGGGATCATATCTGAGCTTATATCGACTTTCTCGCACAAGAAGATCTTTGGCTACAAGATGATTGCCTTCTCCAGTTTGGGTATCGCCTTCGTGAGCTTCCTGGTCTGGGGTCACCACATGTTCGTATCCGGCCAATCGGAATTGGCCGCTATGGTGTTCTCGTTCCTGACTTTCTTCGTGGGGATTCCCTCGGGTATCAAGGTGTTCAACTGGGTCGCCACCATGTATAAGGGCTCCATTGAGCTCAAGACGCCGATGCTGTATGCACTGTCATTCTTGTTCCTGTTCACCATTGGTGGTTTTACGGGAATCGTGCTCGGTTCACTGGCAGTCGATGTGCACCTTCACGATACCTACTTCATTGTGGCACATTTCCACTATGTGATGATGGGCGGTACTGTTATGGCCTTTCTGGGCGGGCTCCATTACTGGTGGCCCAAGATGTGGGGACGTATGTACAGTGAGTTCTGGGCCAAGATATCGCTGGCGTTGATCTTCATCGGCTTCAATGCCACTTTCTTCACTCAGTTCATTATGGGCTCTCAGGGGATGCCACGCCGATATGCAACTTATGTCGATACGTATCACCGCCTTCACGCCTTCAGCACCTATGGTTCGTGGGTGTTGGGCCTCGGCTTTGTGGTCATGGCCGTTTACCTGATACACTCGCTGTTCAAGGGAAGTAAGGCACCGGCGAATCCATGGCGTTCGCTGACGATGGAATGGGAGACGACCTCGCCGCCCATTACGCACAACTTCGATCGCCCCATGGTACTCGAACACGGACCGTATGACTATGATGTGATAGATCCAAAACGCAGGCTCGAAGATCATAAGAGGGAAGTGTCCAAGTGAGTACCGAGTCGACCGATAAGCACCTGGATTTCCTGGAGCACCATTTCAGTACGCCCCAGCAACAGGCGGAGTCGGCCAAGCTGGGCATGTGGGTCTTCCTGCTGACAGAGATTCTGCTGTTTGGCGGGTTGTTCCTGGCCTATGCGGTCTATCGCTCCTGGCATCCGGAGATGTTTTACAACGCGCACCTCTTTCTTGACCGCGAGCTGGGCACGTTCAACACGGTGGTCCTGATTATCAGCTCGCTTACGATGGCGCTGGCCATCCGCTCCATGCAATTGGGCAAACGCAAGCAGACCATCTGGATGCTCGTTGCCACCCTGGCGCTCGCAGCGGTGTTCCTCGTAGTGAAGTACTTCGAGTACAGCCACAAGATTCACCTGGGCCAACTGCCAGGTAAGTTCTACACCTTTGATGGTATTGAGGGCAACAATCCCCACGTCTTCTTCAGCGTGTACTTCCTTATGACCGGTCTGCACGGCATACACGTCATAGGCGGGATGTTCGCAATCGGCTGGGTGCTGCGTCGAACAATTCGCAACGACTTTTCATCGGCATATTATACGCCGATCGAAATGACCGGCCTGTACTGGCACCTCGTCGACTTGGTGTGGATTTTCCTGTTCCCGTTGTTCTACTTGATAGGATGAGATTATGACCAGTCAAGCTCCCACCCATCATCACATTCTACCGTTTCGCACCTATATGCTGGTGACCGCGGGACTGCTTATCCTCACGGCAATCACAGTCGGTATCTCATATATGGACTTCGGTGTGTTCAACCTGCTTGTCGCAATGGCCGTTGCGGTCGGAAAGGCTGCTTTGGTGGCGCTGTTCTTCATGCACCTGAAGTATGATAACAAGATCTACCTGATGGTCTTCATGGTGGCCCTTCTGACCCTCGGTGTCCTCATCTTTCTGACTCTGGCCGACACCATGACGCGTGGCGATATCGACATCGAGGAAACCGGGCCTATCAACCCTCGGGCCGCCATGTACTTAAAGGACACCACCAGCGCTGCCACGCCCGACAGCCTGGTCGAGGGACGGGCCGACACCGCTGCTGTCGATACCACTTCGATCAGCCCCGGCGAGGAGTAACCACCGACGATTGCATTTAAGACTTGTCTCCTGCTATGCCGAAGCCTAATGTTCGGGCAAGCAGTGGTCGCAGCGGAGGTGACCCATAGTCTGTTGACCGAGTCAGGGAGCCGGCAATGAATGCGTTCAGCCGTTTCGGTGTCTTCACTACCGCCTTCACCTATCTTCTCATATTCGCCGGTGGTCTGGTACGGGTATCCGGTGCTGGCATGGGCTGTCCCTA
>WJKG01000397.1 GCA_014729205.1 candidate division GN15 bacterium
CACCTGGAGACTCCGAGCGTCAATTACTCTACCGAACAATGGCGCGATCGCGAACGTCTGCCCTTTGCGGCCGCCATCGCTGAGCAAGTGGACATGGTGATGACCACTCACCTGGTGGCAAAGGACTGGGATGATATTATCATCACCGGATCGGCCGGCATTGTCCATGACAGGCTTCGCGATGATCTCGGTTTCGACGGAGTTGTGGTTACCGATGATCTGCTGATGGGTGGAGCCGCGCAGCTCGGTGATTGTGGTCAGCGAGCCGTAGCTGCATTGTCGGCCGGACACGATTTGCTGCTATTCGGGGAGGAAATCGATCAATCCCAGGAGGCGTACGAAGCAGTGAAGGCGGCGGTACGCAGTGGCGAGATTCCGGCCGAGCAAGTGCAGCAGGCGCTTGACCGAGTGGCTACCCTCAAACTGAAGCTGGCGCGACTGCCGATTGACAACCAGAGGTGATTTGACATTGAGACTGGCACGACTACAGCAACGCAAGAGTCTTCGGGTACTGGGTATCAACTCGGGCACCTCCGGAGACAGTATTGATCTGGCGGTGCTCAGCCTGGAACGAACCGGAAACAAGGTTACGTGGCGGTGGGTTGATGGCTCCACGCGTAAGTTCCGACCGCAGCTTCAAAAGATGATCTGGCAGGTGGCCGACGCCCAGGCTATTGACCTGGACGAGGTCGTCTACCTGAACGCCGCCTTAGGGCAGGCCTTCGCCGAGGCGGCCTTGTCCTTGATTCGCAAACTGGCCAGAGGCCGTACGAGCATTGATGTCATAGCCAGTCACGGTCAGACGGTGCGTCACCTGCCCCGCCGGGTTAAGCGGGACAAGTACCGGGTACATGGCACGCTTCAGCTCGGCTCGCCGGAGACTATCGCCGCTAAGGCAGGGCTGCCGGTGGTTGCGGATTTCCGTCAGGCGGCCATTGCCCGCGGGTTGGAGGGCGCACCGATTACAACCGCCGCCATGAAGCGCCTTTTTGGCGCGACGGATCATTCTCGCCTCCTGGTCAATATTGGCGGTATGGCGAACTACTTCTACTTTCCGTCGAAGAAATTGCGCGCGCGAGAATCAGCGGCGGATTGCGGCCCCGGCAACGTGCTGGTCGATCTGCTAGCTCGACGATTGTATAATCAGCCCTACGATCGTCAGGGACGTCATGCTTCTGTGGGCACCGTCTCCCAGCGATTGCTATCATTGCTGACGGCTAATCCGTTCTTCAGTGGCAAGAGTCAATCAACCGGCCGCGAGGTGTTTGGGCCGGTCATGGAACAACAGGTGCTCGATTTTTGCAAGCGACACCACCTCAGTAGCGAAGACGCCATGGCAACTGTCGCCGAATTGACTGTCAGCGCCATTGTTTCTTGCATCTGGCCGATGGTTCGTCGGGACTATGACCTGGAGGAAGTTCTCGTGTTTGGAGGCGGTCGGAAGAACCGCCACTTCATGCGCCGACTCCGTCGCCAGTTGCCGGATATCGACATCAAACCAGTCGACGAGATGGGAATAGATGGCGACCTGGTAGAAGCGGCGGCATATGCGGTCATGGGGGAGGCGGCGATTCGTGGCGAAGAGTTAGAGTTAACGGCAGGTAAAAGGAAGACAGACCGAGCCATATGTGGCCGAGTAGTGCAAGGGTAGTTTTTGAGGTGTATAACGAATGAGATACCAGGGAGATGTTGAGACGAACTATGAGTAATCCTAACCTGAGTAACTGTCAACAGAGAGATTGTGGCGTGCGTTCTTTCTGGCGTGCCGTGTGTATGGTCGTAATCGCTGTTCTTCTGTCAGGTTGAGGTGGTGGCCCGCCCGGCCTGCGCGGACCGGAGCGACCGAGTGCTATAGATATCCCGTTTGTTCGGGTGCTGATTGAGACTGGTGCGCGCGAGGCCGTTATCAGTTCCGAGGCAACTTTCACCATTGAATGTCTGCTGAACCAAACTCAGACCCTGTACCGCTCCTCTCGACCGGTACGTATCACCAACCAGGCTGGACGACTGCAGGTGGCCAACCGTGATGGATTCCTGCTGGAGGAGGGGCTCGAGGAGATCAACATCTTACCTCAGCAACCGAAGCCATTGCGGGTCAACGATCGTCCGTATCGCGGGCTGTTTAAGATAGTGCCGCAGGGTCAGGGTGAGCTTGAAGTTGTCAATGTGGTTGCGATGGAGGAATACCTGCGGGGCGTAATCCCACCAGAGCTGGGTAAGCGCGAGCGCAACGAACTGGAGGCCATCAAGGCTCAGGCGGTGGCGGCAAGGACATACGCATTGCGTCATTTGGGTCAGTACTCCAACGGTCGCTACGATTTGAAGGGCGATATCATGGACCAGGTGTACGAAGGTGTTGCAGTTGAGTATGACCTGGTCGACAAAGCAATCCGCGAGACAACCGGCTGGGTGGCAATGTACAATGATGAGTTCATCCAGGCGTACTATCACTCGACCAGTGGTGGTATGACTGACGCTATAGGTGACGTCTGGGATCGCAACGACCTGCCGTATTTGCAGGCTGTCTCGGATAGCGGGGCATCCTCGTGGTCGAAGTACTATCGCTGGCAAGAGCACTTCTCCGAACCCCAACTCCGTCAGCGGCTCGAGCGCTACCTGTCGGCTGAGCGAGGGGTGGAGCTTCGGCTGGACCCAATCACCGATCTCGAGATCATTCGCCGTAGTCCCGGGGGGCGGGTTATGGAGTTGGTAGTGCGCACCAAATCCGATGTGCACAGGCTGTACAAAGACAAGGTGCGATGGGCGTTCCGTCGCTCTTCCAATCCTGATCTTATTCTCCCTTCGGCTCGATTCGACCTGGATATTCTCCGCGATCCTGAGGGAAACATCGTCCGGGTGACATTTGAAGGCAGTGGCTACGGACACGGAGTCGGTATGTGCCAGTGTTCGGCAATTGAGATGTCTCGTCGCGGTTGGGATTACAAGCGAATACTGTCGCATTTCTATGCGGGGATTGAACTGAAAAAGCTCTATTGACCGCCTGTTGCTTTTTATTGATTTTGCTCGAGCAAGCGCATAGCATGCAGATAATGCGGACTATCTTCAACATATGTACGGGGCTGGCCATCGTGTTGATGCTGGCTGGCGGCGCCGTTGCGGCGAAACCGGGGGTCTACACGGTCGGCACCTGGGGTGGATTGAGTACCATTACCGGGGGCGACTCGCTGACCTTCCCTATGCAGTTCGACTACGGCGTCCGTTTCGGCTACTATCTGAAGAAGGGTTGGTCGCTGGAGTTTGACTTCGCCCGCTACAAATGGAATTCCGATTCCACTGAGAGCTCGAGCTTCGCGATCGGGTCCGGTGACGACAACGCTATTCTGCGC
>WJKG01000398.1 GCA_014729205.1 candidate division GN15 bacterium
CCTGGCAGCGGGTATGAGGGCTTTGCGATTTAGAACTTGGGATACTGCCGCAAGCACGAGTAGCCAACCGAGACCCACCAAGAGTCTATTGGCACCGGTCATGTTAGCGATCGCGTAGTGGGCTTGTGTGGGATCGTGAGCCGATTTCCAGGTGAAGACGAAATCCTCGGCGCTTTCGGGCATAACCGCCACCAGGGTTAGTATGGCCACAGCGAGTGATTGGGAGATATCAATCTGGGCCACCTCGAAGGGGGGGGACATGCGCCGGGTAAGTTCTCCGAGGCGATTTGCCAATCAACCACGGATGATCATGTTGACGATGTCCTTTCGGAGCAATATACCGACAAGGAGATCGTCGACAGTCACGAATACTCTTCGAATATCCTTGAAAATCATCATGGCGGCGACCTCGACCATTCGCGTGTCTGGAGTAACCACTTCGACGTCGTCGCGGTAGAGCTGTGAGACCTTGATTTTATCTTCCTTTTTGAGCAGTTCCTCGAACGGCTCGACTTCCATATCATAGTTAAGATTGGAAATCAACGACTTGTAGTCCGGCATTGCGGCCTGGATAAGGTCACGGTCATCGATAACCCCGAGCAGTCTGCCCTCCTGATCCACGACGGCCAGTGCTGACAACCGGTGACGGAACATCATATTAGCTACATCGCGAAGCGTATCATCGACCGTCACAGCAGCCGGGTTGTGATGCATGATGTCCTTGACCATCAGCTCCTTGTCGATCGTGATATTCGCATCGGCGATGGTCTTGATCAGATCGGGCTTGCTGTTGATCTCGAGCAATTTCTCCAGGACCCCTTCCTGTCGCGCAAAGCGCGCAAAACCGGAGAGTGTCTGCAGATAGAGGCGTGCGATAGTAGATGGGGTTAGCAGCAGGCAGATAACATGGACCGGGATATCATCGGGAGTCTGATCTTCTAGACCTTCTTTGGAGACCCCCATGAGGATGTACAGCTCTTTGACCGCCTCACTTCGGGCGTGTGGGAAGGCGAATCCTCTTCCGTAGGATGTGCTTTCGATTTGCTCACGATCCTGGATGGACTTGAAGACATCGTCCCATTCCATCTGGATGCCCTCATCCTTGAGCAGTTGCAGGAGCTCAAGAATCGCAGCTTCCTTGGTGCGTGCCGTCAGATCCAGTTTGACCCGACGCTCCATCAGTAGGTTAGCGAGCTTCACCTGGTCCCTCATGGCTGTACAATTCCCGCGGCAGGTACTCCCCGGTGCCGCATTGGCCAACGTAACTCCTTGGGTATCCTATATATGTCTATTTTCGGTGGTTACGCAATAGATTTGATGGGCGGCAGCATATTGTATCGCATACAGAAGGCGCGAGGCAATAACCTCGCGCCTGTGACTTTTCCAAACCCGCGGAGTGCTGTATCAAGGCGACACGAAACCGAACATGGAGGGTACTTCGCCTGCGAACCGCAACACCGGTTCCGGGTACAGACCGAAGACCAGCACGCCAGCCAGCCCTATAAGCACAACCAGCATTGCCGGGGCCTGCAGCCCAACGCGGTAAGGCGAGTCATCCTTCGAGAAGTACATCTGCTTGATCACGTTTGCATAGTAGTAGAGCGAGAAGACGGCCGTAATCAACCCGGCACCAACCACCCAGTAGAGCCACTGACCACCTTCCAGCGACGCCTGCTTGATGGCTGCAGCAAACACGAAGTACTTGGCCAGGAACCCGGCGAGCGGCGGTATGCCGGCCAGTGACAGCAGGAAGATCGTCATGCAGATCGATAGCATGGGCGAGGTTTTCGCGAGACCGGCGTAGCTCTTGATTTCGCACGAGCCGGTTTTGTCCTCGAATGCGGTCACGACTGCAAAAGCGCCCATATTGGCAAACATGTAGGCAAAGATATAGAAGGCGACTGCCGACAAGCCGAGCGCCGACTGAGCCACCATACCGATCATAATGTAACCCGCCTGAGCTATTGACGAGTAACCCAGCATGCGTTTGATATTGGTCTGACGGATGGCCACCGTGTTGCCCAGGATCAGAGCGGCGATGGCTACAATGCCGGCCAGCTTGCCCCAGTCGTTGGGTGCCATTTCAACCCCGTGAAAAGCTGAAAGGCCATTCACAAAGATTTTCGCGAAAGCTGCCAGACCGGCCGCCTTGGAACCGATCGAGAGGAAGGCTGCCACCGGCGTGGGAGCTCCCTCGTACACGTCAGGTACCCACTGATGAAACGGCGGCAGGCCGAGCTTGAAGCCAATACCGGCAATCAACATGGTGATGGCGGCGATAAGGATGACACCGATGTTCCTGAAGGTCAGGTGCACGGTGGCGAGATTGAGCTTCATTTGAAGCAGGTCGGTGGTGCCCGTCAGGCCGTAAAGGAATGACAGCCCGTAGACCATGACTGCCGAGGAAAAGGCGCCGACAATAAAGTACTTCAACCCGGACTCGACCGAGAGCTTGTTGTCCTTGAAAAACGCGGCCAGTACGAACAGCGGGATTGTGGTCAACTCCAGGCCGATCCAGATGGTGAGCAGTTCGTTCGCTGAGGCCAGGAACATCATGCCCACGGTGGACAAGAGCATCAGACCGAAGAACTCACCACGATGATTCACTATCTTCTGCTTGGTGAGTCCGAAACTGGAGCCGACGGCCATGAAAGCAGCACCCAGGAAGATGATCTTGAAGAAGATCGCCATCGGGTCGTTGTAGAACATGTTGCCAAACCCGGGTCCCTCGCCGGTGATAGCGAGGATGCCGCCGGTGATGGCGATACCGACCATCGTCAGATAGCCAACTGATTCGCCTTGTGCACGCTTGGTTACGACATCGAAGGTAATGACCACGAGCGCCCAGACGAACAGGAACAACTCGGGCGCCATCATGCGCAGACTTACCTCTGGTAGTTGCACTTCCATCAACGTTACCTGGCCATCAGATTAACAAGATTCTCCAGCGTCGCCTCCATCAGGATCTCCAGCGGCCGCGGATAGATACCGATCAACAGGGTCAGTACGGCCAGCGGGGCGACGGTTATCAGTTCACGGGCGTTGATATCGGTCAGGCCTCCCCATCGGGCCAGATCAAACTCGCCCAGAAACACACGCTGTACCATACGCAGGATGTAGGCCGCGCCCAGCACTACACCAAGAACGGAGATACCAACCAGCACTTTGTTCACACCCTGGAAGGCACCGACAAAGACCATGAACTCGGAGACGAAGCCGGACATGCCGGGCAGCCCCAGAGAGGCCATACCAAACATGACCATCAAACCGGTGTAGATCGGCAGCTTGGCTCCCAGTCCGCCAAAAGCGGCGATTTCGCGGGTGTGGGCGCGATCGTAGAGCACGCCCACCAAAAGGAACAATGCGCCGGTGATCAGACCGTGAGATACCATCTGGAACATACAGCCGGCTATGGCAGTCACTGATGAGAAGGCACCCAGCGCCAGCATACAGTAACCCATATGCGACACCGATGAATACGCCACCAGCTTCTTCAGGTCTTTCTGTGCCATGGATACCAGGGCGCCGTAAATAATGCCAATAGCACCGAGCAGGGC
>WJKG01000399.1 GCA_014729205.1 candidate division GN15 bacterium
AAGAACGCCGTCCTGCGCTCCGCCCCCAAAGCCACTCGTTTCCTGATCACCGGCGAGAACGGCACCGGTAAAGAACTGATAGCCCACATGGTCCATCGCTACAGCCGATTTGCCGAAGGTCCTTTCGTAGCCGTCAACTGTGCCGCGCTTCCATCGGAGCTGATCGAGGCAGAGCTATTCGGCCATACTGCCGGCGCCTTCACAGGCGCTCGCAAGAGCCGAACCGGCTTTTTCGTTCAGGCCAGTGGCGGCAGCATCTTCCTCGATGAAATCGGTGACATGCCACCCACCGCCCAGGCCAAGATACTCCGCGTCATCGAATCACAGAAGGTCACCCCAGTCGGTTCTGAATCGCCGGTCGATACCCGGGGCAATGTCATAGCCGCCACCAACCGGGACCTCGCGCAACTGGTCCAATCGGGCGAGTTCCGGCAGGACCTGCTCTATCGCCTCAATGTCGTCCAGTTCGACCTGCCGCCGCTTCGCGAACGACCCGAGGACATCGGTCTGCTCGCCAGATACTTCCTTTCCCGCTTCGCCGCAGAGACCAAGTCACCCCCGCGAGAACTGTCCGACAGCGCTGTACGTCGCCTCACCCGTTACCAGTTCCCCGGCAACACGCGCGAGCTTAAGAACCTTATGGAGCGTGTCAACATCCACACTACCACCAGCCGTGTCGATGCTGCCGTCATCGATGCCCTTCTCCCTGAAGACACCGCAGCCCAGCCTGCCAACCTCCGGGATGCTGTCGATGCTTTCGAACGCGACTACATCAAGGCCGCGATTTCCCGCAATAGTGGCAATATGACCGACACTGCCCGCGAACTCGGGATCGAACGCTCACACTTGTACAAGAAAATCAAGAAATTGGGATTGAGTACGGACGCTTAAGCAGCAGTCCGATCTACCGCACCATGTTCGCCTGCGCCTGTCGCTCCGTCAGTGGAATATAGCCCGCCTGGCTCGTCACCTCGCGCCCCTGCTCACCCAGCGCCCAGTTGACAAGGTGTTTGACGTCCCCGCTCGGCACACCATCAGTATACCAGTACAGGTAACGCGACAATGGGTACTCGCCCGACATCACCGTTGCCGGCGTCGGCCCCACCGCCGCGGCATCATCGGTCACACTCACCGCCAACCGCTTGGCGTCGCCCGACCAGGCAATCCCACCGTAACCAATCCCATTGCGGTCCTTGGCTACCGCGTTAACGACACTCGCCGTCGAGGGCAGCTCCACCACCTCTGTGCTGTAGGGAGCGTAGTTGAGCACATTCTGCTTGAAGAAGAAATAAGTACCCGAGTTGTTGTTTCGTCCATAAATGGTAATCCCCAGATCCGGACCACCCACCTCTGAGTAATTACTCACCCTCCCCATGAACACGGCCTTGAGCTGGTCAATCGAGAGTGCCTTAAGGGGATTGTCCGGATGCACGTAAACCACCACCCCGTCGCGGGCAATTGGCACCCGGAACGGCTGAACCCCGCGGTCCTCGGCCTGGGCGTACTCAAGTGGGCCCATATCGCGCGAGGCCTCACAGATATCAGCTTCACCCTCGATCAGCGCTTCGAAACCGGTCGCAGATCCCCCACCGGAGACTTTGATTCGCACCTCCGGATGCAACCGCATGTACTCCGTCGCCAGCCGCTGGCCAAGCCTGACCAGGGTATCCGAACCCACCAGCTTCAGCGTAGCAGACATTACCAGATGAGCCGTCAGCAGGACTAGTGATACTGTCAGCAGCTTTCTCATATCAACTATTGTACACGTCAACCCCGTGCACGACAAGCTATTTGCTTGCCCTGCCAGCCCCCGATCATCACTTTAGTAACCACTAATGAGTCTACCAACTCACAGGCGCGATGTCTCCGGTCGCCTCCAGTGTGTGCGGAATCGCAATACTAAACGTGCTCCCCTGGCCCAGCTCGCTCTTGACCGATATCTCGCCACCGTGGGCCAGCGCGATGTGTTTGGTGATCGCCAGCCCGAGACCGGAGCCACCTAACTGCCGACTGCGTCCCTTGTCCACACGATAAAACCGCTCGAACAACCGCGGCAGGTGCTCCGGCGGGATTCCGGATCCATGGTCAATGACAGAAATCACCACATGACCGTTCTTGGCCTCCGCCCGGATATCCACCTTGTCTCGCTCCCCGCTATACTTGATGGCATTATCGATCAAATTGACCACCCCCTGCTCCAGAAGTGGATTATTGATCCGGGCATACAGGTCCTCGGGACACTCCATCACCAGATCAACATTGGCTTCCTTCGCCTTTCCAACACACGTATCCATCGCCGCCTCCAGCACCTCTCGGATATTGCCCCTCTCCAGGCGTATCTCCTCCTTGTCCACATCCTGCTCGATCCGTGACAGGGCCAGCAGATCCTCGATAATCTCGGTCATGTGATCCACCTTGTCGGCCACGATCGTCAGGAACCGACGGGCATCCTCCGGGCTGTCCAGCGCCCCGTCAAGGAGCGTCTCCACAAAACCCTTGATTGCCGTGATAGGTGTCTTCAACTCGTGCGATACATTCGCCACGAACTCCCGGCGCACCGTCTCCAGCCGACGCAGACGCGTGATATCGTTGAGCACAACCACGGCACCAATGCTCTTCCCCTGCGGATCGATCAACAGCGTGCCGTGACCCTGCACATACCGTTCGTCATTCTCCTCGCCTACCGTGATCGCCCCCTCCACCGGCTCACGACTGGCCAGTACGTGCGTCAGCAGATCGCGAAGCTGCTCGTTGGGAATCACATCGCGCACCGAACGCCCCCGAACCTGGTCCGCATCAATCTGCAGCATCTCGGCTGCCGCCTCATTCAGGTTCAATAAACGCCCCTCGGGATCTACAGCCAGTACGCCCTCCACCATACTGGAGAGTATCCCCTGAATCTCATTGCGCTGCCGGAGCACCATCCGCAGTCGGTCATCGAGTTGCGCCGCCATCTTGTTCATCGACTGCGCCAGACCGCCAACCTCCTCCGTGCTGGGAATCGGCAACTGATAGCTCAAGTCTCCCTCGGCAAAACGTTCCGCTCCCTGCCGAAGCCGCTCGATAGGCCGACTGATCCGACGCGTAATCACCAGCGATATCAAAGCAGCCAAAACCACAACAATCAACCCACCAACCGCAATCTGGTTACCCAGCGTCGTGAGTGTTTCATCGACCATCTTAACCGGGATTGATGTGCGCAGGACTGCTTCAATACGATCCCCCGACACCAGCGGAATGGCCACATACATCATGCTCTTCTTCAGCGTGTTACTGAAACGCGATGAGACCCCCCGTTCCCCCTCCAGCGCCTGCTGAATCTCCGGCCGATTGGCGTGGTTGTCCATCAGCGCCACATCTTCATCGGAATCGGCGATAACCCTTCCCGATGTCAGGATCACTGTGATGCGAGTCTTGGAATCCGGACCCAGTTCCTTGACCAGAGAGTCCAGCGCCTGGTGCCTGTCCTGGGTAAGCAGGTGACGGGCCTGTTGCTCGATAAGCACCGCCCGCGAATACAGATCAGCTGAAGTACGCTCCCGGTAGAGATTCTCCACCGAAGTCGAGGCGTACCAGATTACAACTGTCAATGCGGCGAGAATGAGTAGTATATACGGCGGGTAAAGCTGCCATATGATACGGCGACCCACTAAGTCTCCTCCTGGAGACGGTACCCCACTCCGCGGACCGTCTCGATGTGCTTGCCCCAGTCACCCAGCTTCTTGCGCAAACCGACTATTTGCACATCAACCGCGCGATCGGTCACAATCGTGTCCTCACCGCGCGACCAGTTGACTATCTGGTCACGCGTGAACACCCAACCCGGACGACGGGCCAGCAGCAACAATATCCTGAACTGTGTAAACGTCAACTCCACGGCATCGCCATTGACTACTACCTCGTGACGCCCCGGATTAATATCCAGTCCGTGCACGCTTATCGGCGCATCATCATCCACCGATTCCTTCGCCTCCCTGCGAAGCAACGCCCGGATACGGGCAATCAATACCCGCGGGCTGAATGGCTTGGTAATGTAGTCATCCGCCCCGATTTCCAGGCCGGCTACGATATCCGCCTCCTCACCCTTCGCCGTCAGCATGACGATCGGAATATGCGCCGTCTTGGTATCCCCCTTGAGCGCCTTGCATACCTCGAGGCCATCGATCCCGGGCAGCATCAGATCAAGCAGAATCAACCCCGGCGACTCCGACCGCGCCAGCTTGATCCCCTGCTCTCCGGTGTCTGCCAGGTTGACCGGATACCCCTCCTTGACCAGGTTGTACTTGACCAATTCCTGGATGTCGTGTTCATCCTCAATAACAAGGATCATCTTTTTTGCCATGCCGACTCGTACCTCTTTCCCTCAAAGGCGTGTGATCGGTTACTCCACAATAAATAGATATCCCCGTCATTAGCAAGTTGTTATCTAACCGTTAAGAATCGGTTAGTCCGCAACTCCCCAAACAACCATAACTTCGGTCCATTTAGATACATGCATCAAACGCTTGACAGCCAAATATCGCTATTCCTATCTTCGTTCCCAAAGCATCGAGCCCGGTTTCCCGCCCCGGCCGGTCGGCGATGTATTCAATTGCTGTAGCGCTACCCAAACGGGAAGGACCTGTGATGTCAACAACCCCGATAGCATCCAATCCACACCTCAAACGAACCATCGCCGCGGCGGTCTGCCTGCTTATTCTGGCAGCGGCCACGGCTTCGCTGGCTATCGAACCCGCGACCGGGCCCGAGGAGGGTTCGATTCCCTACGACGAGTTCGACAAACCTGAATACTGCGGCGCCTCCTGCCATACCCTCATCTACAAACAATGGCAGAAGGCGATGATGTCCCAGGCGTACACGCACCACTGGGATGAAATAGAGTACTTCGAACTCGCCGTGCCGCACGCACGCAAGGACGAGAAAGTTGCCGAAGTCGAGGCCGGCTGCAACGGCTGCCACTCCCCGCTGGCATACCTGGCTGGCGATGTGCCCCCGCCACCACCGGCCGAGGGCTCCCGCGCCAATGAAAGTGTCTCCTGCGAGGTGTGCCACAATATCACCGGCTTCTACGGCGACACCCCGTACAACTTCAACTGGAAAATGGAACCCGGCAGGGCCAAGCAGGGCCTTCGCGGTACCGGTGAGTCCCCCGCCCATGAGATGGTCAAGAACGACTTTCTGGGCACCGCCGAATTCTGCGGTACCTGCCACAATGAGAAAAGCCCCTACGGCATCTGGGTCAAGTCTACGCACCTCGAGCTCAAGGAAGGCCCCTACTACGAGGAAGGGGTCGTCTGCCAGGATTGCCACATGACCAAGGCGAAAGCCCAAACCGCCAGCATGGGTCCGGTATACG
>WJKG01000400.1 GCA_014729205.1 candidate division GN15 bacterium
GTAAGGATCACCACCATATCGTCATCCGTGCCCTCCACGAAGATGGCAAGCACATCATCGAGGTTGAGGACAATGGTGCCGGCATCCCCGGTCCAGTGGGCGAGCGGGTCTTCGAGGACTTCTTCAGCACCCGTGGTAGAGAGGGGACAGGCCTTGGGCTGCTGGTAGCGCACAAGATTGTCGAGGAACACGGCGGGACAATCACGTTCGTCTCGGCAGAAGGAGAAGGCACTACCTTCCGGGCCATATTCCCCTCCAGTGCCGCCCTCGAATCATAGATACGCTAATCATCTTTTTGAGCATTCAGATTGTTTTGTTGTTGGCAGCCAGCCGCTCGTGTGTTACCATATGGCCAGTAGTCAGCAAAGCCGGAGGTTTGAATTGAGCAAGAAGATCCTCATCATCGACGACGAAGACGACATCATCATCTTCCTCGAAACACTGTTCAAGAGCGCCGGATATGAGACAATCACTGCCCGCAATGGCATTGAAGCGCTCGATGTCGCCAAGCGCGAGAAACCCGACCTGATGACACTGGATCTTCAAATGCCCAAGAACACCGGAACTGACTTCTATCGAAAAGTGAGCCGGGAAGCTGATCTCAAAGACGTGCCCGTGGTGGTCGTCAGCGGGGTCCCCGGCCGTCATCTGGCAGTCCCAAAGCCAGCCGCGGTCTTCGAAAAGCCCATCGACCGCGAAAAGCTCCTGGCGACTGTCCAGGACCTTATTGAGTAGCTCTCACATCACTCTCACCGCTCGGATCGCTTCTTTGCCCCGCTTCAGTTGATTCCAGACCTTCGCGGTCAGACTTTAGTACCGCTTTTGTGAGCGCCGCCAGTGGAAATGGCCGTCCATGACGGAGATATGTTTACTGTTGCGTATATTTTTATTCTTATCAGAATACTAATATTATCCTTGCCCAAACAAATGTAATGTCGCATCATAGGTAAGGTGAAAGTATTCACAAGGGCCGTATTCATATGCGGCCCGGCAGGAGAGGAAGTGTATGGCCCACAAGCTCATTGTTAATGCAGGACGAGCTCTTGTTTGCGTGTTCGCCCTGGCAATACTGTTCATTTCGCTGGCTAATGCTTCGGCAGAACTGGAGGTCGATGATGAGACCTGTCTGCTCTGCCACGAGGGATACCAAAGCGGCCTGGAGGCCTCGGGACACCAACTGAGTTCCCAGATAGAATCCTCTGGCGTCCTTATTGGATGTGTGAGCTGCCACTCCGGCGGTGCTGAGCATGTCGATGACCCCATGCTGGACAACATCGGCCGTCCCCAGATGATGACCAAAGGCGAGGTAACTCCCATGTGCGCCGCTTGTCACCAGCCACACACGCAGTCCGGTACAGTTGGGTTCGACCCGCACCTGGGCATGGATATCAACTGCGTCGACTGCCATACTATCCATGGCAGCACACAGGAGATTCTCCGTGCCGAACAGAGTGATCTGTGCGGTAAGTGCCATGTCGATGCGGTAGGCCAGTTCCAGCTTCGCACCAATCATCCGTTGGCGGATGGCTACATCGAGTGTGTCTCCTGCCATGATTTCACCGGTGAGAACGCCCCCCAATTCGGACATGGCGGCAATGTCAATTGCTTCCAATGCCATCCTGAGCAGAGCGGGCCGTATCGCTATGAGCATCAAGCGACAAGCTCCTTCGCAGCCGAGGGCCACGGTTGCACTGGCTGCCACGAGCCTCACGGTAGTCCCAACGACCGCCTGCTCAATCAACCGGGCAATGGGCTGTGTTTCCAGTGCCATGCCTATCCAGCCGGTCACCGGGTGGCCCACGATGGTATCGCACAGGGCATTGACTGTATGGAATGCCATTCGGCCGTACACGGCTCTCACGACAATCCGGGATTGCTCGACCCCATGCTTGGTATCCTGATAGGTGGCGAGCCCGGCGGATGTTCCTGTCACGGAGTACTTGACTGAGGAGGATGATTGTGAACCACGCAAAACAGGTTACGATACTGATGTGTCTGCTGCTGGTCGTTGTTGCCTCCGGTCAGGTAACCGCTGAGACAACCCGGGGAACCATCCGTGCCGGTTATGTCTTCACCGACCACGAGGGCAATCGCAGTATGGATCAAACAGCCTACAACATGTATGAAGGTTTGGCCCTGTCGATAGAGAATTTCCGCCACGACTTCGATCGCGGCTGGCGTCTGAAGGCAGACCTTGAAAACATCACGCTCGAAAACCGCAACCTGCGCCTCGGCATCGGTAAGTCAGGACTGTTCGATCTCACTCTGACCCACCGGGCAAATCGTCGTATCTACGACTTCAGCGACGATGTACGCACCAGGCGCCATGTCACCAACACCACCTTCTGGCTCCAGCCGCATGATATGATCCGTGTCTTCGGTGGATTGGCCTACACCACAAAAACCGGAGATCAAGCCCCGCTGATCAGCCCGACCGACATCAACCAGGTCGACTACGACCACACCCATTTCCATGCCGGCGTACGGCTGCAGGACCAGCGCCGCTACTTCCAGGCGGAGTACCGGGGTGCGGATTTCGGCGACAACACTGAGAACATCTCCGACCGCCAGTCTTCCCGGGTACGTCTGATTGCCGGTGCGCCGGTACCGAGCTTCGAACGACTCGTGCTCAGTCTCGGGTTCCAGCACTACGAGCACCGACTCGAGCGCCAGGAAGACACCCTCATGGCCAATAC
>WJKG01000401.1 GCA_014729205.1 candidate division GN15 bacterium
CCGAAGCGGAAGTAGAAACAGCCGGCCAATATGAGAACATACCCGCGGCGCGTGAGGTGCCGCGTTCCCTTGATTCACCAGGAGGTGGATAGACAGTGAAACTCAAAGATAAGAAAATTGCAGTATTTGTCGCCGACTTGTTCGAGGACATTGAGTACTGGTATCCGTATTACCGCATGCAGGAAGAGGGTGCCCAAGTGGTATCGATCGGTCCGAAGTCCGGGCCGTTTTCCGGCAAGCGCGGAACGACGGCCAATCCGGATGAGACGATTGACAATGTGAGGGCGATCGATTTTGACGCGGTAGTGATTCCGGGCGGTTACTCGCCCGATCATATGCGACGCAGCGAGAGTATGGTTGAGTTCGTTCGCGAGATGAACAAACAGCGCAAGCCGGTGGCAGCCATTTGTCACGGGCCGTGGATGCTGGCCTCGGCGGACATTGTGGCCAACCGCTCGGTGACCGGGTTTGACTCCATCGCGGACGATATGAAGAACGCTGGCGCCGAATGGAAGGAGAACGTGCCGGTGGTCAAGCATGAAAATCTGATCACCTCGCGCACTCCGGATGATCTGCCGGCGTTTTGTACGGCGATTATCGAGGCTATTGATTACCGGGACAAGTAATCTACATCACACTTGACCGAACAGTCTGACCAGGAACCGGTGGACGGCATGGATGCCGTTCACCGGTTTCGCGTACATGAGAATGCATTTGCCGCTGGCGGTATCGATGCCGGATTCGCGGGCGAGTTGTTCGGCCTCGGAGAAGTCGGCTCCCTGTTGAAACCACAGGCGGGTGATGCCTTTGGCTTTGGCATCGTGAACGGCCTGAATGGCTTTATCCGGTTGAACTACGATGATGGCGGCCTGGATGTCGTGGGGGATGTCGGTCAGTCGCGGATAGGCGGTGTCGGAGTCTATGGTGGTTGTGTTGGGATTGACGGGAACGACCGGGAAGTCTTTTGCCTTGAGGGTGCGATAGATGGTATAGCCGAACTTCCGCTTGTTGTTGCTGGCGCCGACGACGGCGACGCGGGCGTTGTCGAGGAACTGGTCACGGTTGGTCATATTTCGTCTCTTTGTTTGCAGTGGTACACAATGCCTCTGGCGCTTGTATAAGCGAAAAAAGGGCGTTGCGCAATATGCTGTTATGGCATAAGTTAACGCAGCAAACCGGATGCGAAAGTGGCGGAACTGGTAGACGCGCTGGATTTAGGATCCAGTTCCTTCGGAGTGGGGGTTCGAGTCCCCCCTTTCGCATAGTGAGAAACCCGTTGATGTCGCCTTCGGTGCGGGCGACGGTTTAGGAAAGAGACAGAAATAGCGCAATGAACGACACGAATGGCAAGGTCAAGGTAGAGGTCAAGCCGCTGGAGAAGCTGGCTCATGAGATCTCGGTGACGGTAGACGCTGACACGGTTAACCAGAAGCTGGACAGCAAGTTCGGGCAGGTACGCCGCAACGCTCACCTGAAGGGATTCCGAAAGGGCAAAGCTCCCATGGACATGATCAAGCAGGTCTATGGCGGAGAGGTCCGGGCGGAGGTCGCCGAGGAAGTGCTCAAGGAGACGATTTCGGATGCAATCGAGGAATCCTCGTTGAAAATCGCCACCAAGCCGGCGCTGACGGCTCTTGACTATAATGAGGCCGGGGGGCTCGATTATGCGGTCAAGGTTGAGGTGATGCCGGAGATCGACAAGGTCGATATCGACGGGTTGAAGGTGACCGAGGATGATATCGAGGTAACCGATCAGGAAGTCGATGAGATGGTGGAGTCATTGCGCAACGCCTTTGTGGAGCACCGTCCGGTACAGCGTGAGGTGATCAAGGGCGACAAAGTGGTCATGGATCTGGACAAGCTGGAGGATCCGGACAATGTGCTGGAGGATGACCATTTCGAGGATGCGGAGATCGATCTGGCGAACCCGATGACGGTCCAGGAGTTCAAAGACGAACTGCCGGGGTTGAAGGCGGGTGAGAGCAAGGAGATCGAGGTGAAGTATGGCGAGGACTACCCCGACCCGAATTTTGCCGGGAAGCGTATCAAGTACCGGGCGACGGTCAAGGAGGTTGCCGAGCGGTTACTCCCGGAGTGGGATGACGATTTCGCCAAGCGTACCAAGCAGGCGGAAACGGCGCTGGAGTTGAAGCTGAAACTTCGCGAGGACATCAAGAAGAACAAGGAAGAGCAGCGTCGCCGTACCCAGCGCAACCAGGTGGTGCGCCAGATGTGCGAGCGCAATGCGCTGGAGGTCCCGGGGGCGCTGGTTGACGATTACCTGTCAGCGGTTATCGAGGATGCCAAGCGTCAGCAGCCGAACCTGAATGAGCAGCAGGCACGTGAAGGTTACCGGGAGATGGCGGAGAACACGCTTCGCTGGAACATGATCTATCATCATATCGCTGATCAGGAGCATGTTGAGATTTCGCCTTCTGATACCGAAGAGTACATAAAGCGGTTTGCCGGGGAGTACCAAATGTCCCCCGAGCAGGCGATGGAGGCTTTAAAGCGTTCCGGTAAGCTGGAGACGATGAAGGACACGGTGCTGGAGGAGAAAGTGCTTGATTTACTCATCGGCCGGGCGCAGGTTGTGGATAGCCTCGAGTGAATCGGCAAGAAGCGAAGCTAAACATAAGCGGTAAGGATACCATGCACGACAAAACTCTTGAGAACTACCTGGTGCCGATGGTGGTCGAGCAGACCGGCCGTGGCGAGCGCGCCTATGACATCTTTTCGCGACTTCTGAAGGATCGGATTATTTTTATTGGTTCGCCGATCGATGACGGTATTGCCAACCTGGTGATCGCCCAGATGCTGTTTCTGGAGGCTGAGGATCCGGAGAAGGACATTTTCGTGTACTTGAATTCGCCTGGTGGGTCAGTAACGGCCGGTATGGCGATCTATGATACCATGCAGTTCATCAAGCCGGATGTGGCAACCACTTGCATGGGCATTGCGGCCAGTATGGGTGCTTTCCTTCTGGCGGCGGGCGCCAGGGACAAGCGGGCGGCGCTGCCGAACAGCCGGGTGATGATCCACCAGCCGCTGGCCGGTACCCAGGGCCAGGTGTCGGACATCGTGATTATGACCGAGGAGTTCACGAAGACGAAGCAGCGTTTGAATGAGCTTCTGGTTCATCACACCGGTCAGCCATTGGAGCGAATAGAGAAGGACACGGATCGCAATTTCTTCATGTCGGCGTCGGAGGCAGCGGACTACGGGATTATTGACAAGGTTTACGGTGCCGAGCGACAGGAGAAGGAAACATAAGACGGGTGCACGGCCAGGTAGGCTGTGCAGCCAGTAACGGGATAGTATGAGTCACGACCACGACAGACCAGACAGTCCACATCGTTGTTCATTCTGTGGCAAGACCTCGACGCAGGTCAAGCGTTTGTTCAGCGGACACGAGGCATACATCTGCAACGAGTGCGTAGAGCTGTGCAATGACCTGATGCAAAACGCGCCGGATATCGAGCAGCCGGGTGAGATTCAGAATCTCCCCACGCCGGCAGAGATCAAGGCGTTTCTGGATCAGTACGTCATCGGGCAGGAGCGTGCCAAGCGGACGGTGTCGGTCGCGGTGTACAATCACTACAAGCGTGTCAACGCGCAGATCAAGGCGCGGCTGGAGCCGGGCAGCAAGAACTCCGAGGACGATGTCGAGCTGGAGAAGTCCAACATCCTGCTTATCGGTCCCACCGGAACCGGCAAGACGCTTATCGCGCGGACGCTGGCGAAGTATCTGCAGGTACCATTCTGTATTGCCGATGCGACCGTGCTGACCGAGGCTGGGTATGTGGGTGAGGATGTGGAGAACATCCTGGTACGGTTGTTCCACGCTGCCAATTTCAACCAGCAAAAGACCGAGCGGGGTATCATCTATATTGATGAGCTGGATAAGATCGCCCGCAAGGAAGGGAATCCCTCGATCACACGCGATGTCTCCGGCGAGGGTGTGCAGCAGGGGTTGCTGAAGATACTCGAGGGGACAGTGTCGAATATACCGCCGAAGGGTGGACGCAAGCACCCGGAACAGGCGTTTGTGCAGATTGACACCTCGAACATCCTGTTCATCTGTGGCGGGGCGTTCGACGGGCTGGAGAAGATTATCGCCAACCGTATCGGCAAGAAGACGGTTGGGTTCGAGGCGGCCAAGCAGTTTGTCGATGAGAAGTCGACCGATATTCTGACTCACGCGCAGCCCGAGGACCTGATGAATTTCGGTTTGATACCGGAGCTGGTGGGGCGCATTCCGGTCAGTGCACCGCTGGCGCCGCTGGACGAGGCGGCCCTGCTGAGTATTCTGACGGAACCGAAGAACGCCCTGACGCGTCAGTTCAAGCGGTTGTTTGAGCTGGAGGGTATCGAGCTGCAGTTTGAGCCGGGGGCATTGAAGGCGGCGGTGAAGGCGGCGCAGGAGCGCAAGACCGGCGCGCGGGCGTTGCGGTCGATACTGGAGCAGTCGATGCTGGATGTCATGTACGACACGCCGGGGCAGTCGGAGATCGCCGAGGTTGTTATCACGGAGAAGACGATCACCGAGGGTGCGCCGCCGAGAATGGTGACGCACGCAGAGAAGAAGAAAGCCGGCTGATGCCGGCTTTTTTGATGGGGGGTGCGGGTGTCAAGGGTTGAGTTTGGGTGCAGCATTGGATGGTTGGGTCGTATCGGAGGGCGCAGCTCCCGCGAAAAAGGAGAGAGGTCCCCGAGGCAAGCGGGCCACCCCACAGGTGGTACTCGGTGGTCGTGAGGTGGTGAGAATATGCGGTTTGGTTGTACCGAAAGGCCAAGAGAAAACACACCCCGGAGGGGTGGGCCACAACAGAAGACAGGAATCGTTGAGGGCGCAGCAGGAAGCGCGCCGCGCACGGGAACTCAACTTCACAGTGGACTACCCGTGAGCTGTCTTGTTGACGATATGCCGAGGAATCTTGATGCTATTCGGCTGGTTGTTCAAATGTCACGCCGAGTCTCTCTTCAAGGAGCTGAACCGGGACGCAGAAGGCCATACCTTCGGTGTCGGCCCGAACGATCTTCCAGGAAATGATAGCCACTATCTGTCCATCTCTGTTCAATAGCGGTCCCCCGCTGTAGCCCGGACTGAGCGCAGCATCGGTTTGCAGGTAGATAAAATCTTCCAGGATGCGATGACCACTGATTACTCCCTGAGTGACGGAGAAGGCGAAGTCCTCGCTATAGGGCGTGCCGACGCCAAAGACCGGTGTGCCGGGGACTGTCGATCCATGTTCAACCATACTCAGACAAGAGAAGCCACCTCCAGGCAACTTCAACAGGGCCAGGTCCTGATGGTCATCGCGTGCAATCACATCGGCGGTGAGCGCGAGTCCTTTCTTGAAGACAAGTTCGGCGGACTCAACACTCCTTACTACATGAGCCGCGGTGATAACATAGCCGTCCGGTGAAATAACAACTCCCGCGCCCAGCGTGCTGCCTACACGAACCATCACCGTTGACTCCAAGGCCTCTTCAAGGCGATCGGGCAAAGCAAGCGTGGCAGGCGGCGCAACCGTTATGGTCAGGCGTGAGGGGTTACCGGGGGCGCCTTCGGCCGGTGGTCCTTCCGGGTCGCCTGGAGCAGATCCGCTTGGAGCCTGGTGCGTTGGCGAATCCTGCATCTGTTCGACTGCAACGGTATCCCAGGCGAAGCCTGAAGCATGCTGTTGTGGTCTCTGCTTCTCCCTCTCTTTGAGGTGATTGCGGAATACTGGTTCAGCCAAGAGGTTTTCCAGAGCGTTGTCAAAGGCAGGGAAAATGCCATCTACGCCCACGGACTTGGTTTTGGCGTAGCCCTTTGTGGAGGCAACGTAGATAACTTCTCTTCTGAGTGCATTATACAACTGCCATTCTATCTGTACGACGGCTTCCTGGTAGTTTCCCGCCAATACGCCAAAGGTGTTAAGCTTGATATCGGTGATGGTAGCACCTATCTGATATGTTGCCTTGGGGCCGTCATCCTCCTCGAATAACGACGGCCGCCCACCGAGGACGTTGTAGCCCAGAGATCGCATCATGTCGCTGGCCCTGACGCGGAATTCACCAGTACCATAGGTAGCACTGGAATTCCATATGCGGTCGAACTTCTTGACCTGAAAGATCCCCCCGTAGTGAGCGCCGAACGTCTGCCCGGGTGATATATTAACTATTACCCCCTTGAAACTAACCGGCTCTTGATAGTCGGAGCCAGCTCTCAGTGGGTCGGACTGGTGTACGAGATGCTTCATGCTCGGGGCACCGCAGCCCACGCAGCCGAGCAGGCAGGCAACGGTCATCAACAGCGGGAGAATACCTCGACGCCAACCACCGTCAGGTAACAGATACCGGATTATGAAGTGATTCACTTGGTGCTCCCTCAATTTGTCCCGGACCTGCTGCAGATGAAGCGCCAGCCCAGGATCAGTTCGCCCACATATAGCATGGCCTGTCTTCTCTCACTCGAGATGAGAAGCCTCACGGCTGCCTTAGCAATATGGTCCAATCGGTCAAGTTTGTCAAGAAGAGGGGGGTGTCCGGGTAGTGTAGTGGGCC
>WJKG01000402.1 GCA_014729205.1 candidate division GN15 bacterium
GTGCCAGTATCGAGCAGTGAGTCGGTGTTCAGGTACATCATGTCGGCCATGACCTGGTCACCACCAACCGTGGTGAACGGCCGCGACTCCGTGTCCTGCGGGTCGAAGGCGTACTTCCAGTCGCCCTTGAAGTAAATGGCGTTCGTCAGGATAGCCATCGTGTTGGCAGCCAGCGGTGCCCTAACGATTGACTCGATCTTGCCCCTGGTCTTGTCGTACACCCAGTTGTTGATCGTATCCACAGTTCTGTTGTCGTTGAAATCCATCCCCTTGATCTCAGCCTCGAAATGCTCTCGGCAGATAATCTCGAAACCCGCGTGCAGCGACAACTGCTGACGGTACCACACGGCATTGGCCAGAGATACGGTGGTTTTCGGATCCAATCCAGGCAGGACGCGCATAATGGATTGATACGACTCGTTGATCTGCTCCAGTGTCATGTTTGCCGGCAGTCGCAATCCCGTCTGGAGAGCATCCTGTGTACTGCCGGCGGCACCTGCGTGGGCCATGCCCATAGCAATTGAAATCGAGAGCGGCGAGATGAAGACATTCTCATCGGGTTTCTTTGCGTCGCAAACACGCCGGAATATCTCCGGGGCAAATTCTGCTCCCGCGCCAAGTAGTTCTCGATCCTCGGCCGTCAAGTTGGCAATAGTATACTGCGGAATCTGGTCGGGGTCGTTGTTTATCACATTGGAGTCAGAGCACTGGCATAACACTACCGCGAGGAAGAGAAGTAGAGTAACCGCACCTATCCGTCGCATAAGGGCCTCCTGTCTGCTGTGATCCGGCTATTCACCGGACCTCCCCTTGGCTTAGCTATCGGACGCGACCGTCAGAAGATCAACGCCTCGAAACGATAGATTTCAGCCAGCTTGTCCTTGTAGCTGTTTTTTGGCAGCCCCGCTTTCAGACATGTTTGCTCAAGGAAGGTGATGCGGTCCCACCCGTGGTCGGTCGCTACCTGCGGCAACAGCAGGCCGGTGTGCATTTCCAGCTTGATCATCAAGCCGTCACGGCCGACCTCGATTTCATTGATGTCGTGCACTCGCTTCAAGGGCGAAAGCACCGAAATCTCTATCTTAAGACGTTCAAACTCCGGGATCGTCAAAGGCGTAAATCGCGGATCATCAAACGCAGCCGCGTGTGCCATCTGGGCGATTGTCTCCGTCAGCGGCCCTCGACCGCGAAGCTGCCCGATACAGCCACGAAGCTGGCCATCGAGTTCCAGCGTCACAAACGCTCCACGCTCACTCTGCAGGGTCTCGACAGCCGGCGGCTCGTACTTGCGATTGGCCAGCCCGGCGGCGATAGACTCGCGCGCAATCTGGTGTAGCGTCTCCTTCTGCTCATCGCTGAGCGCGAACTCCTTCTTCGGCTGGGCCTGCCTGAAGCCAATGTCCTTGATACGCTTCTTGGCCTTCTCGCCGCCAACAACGACGGCAGACAAGTACCCGACAACCTCGCTGGTATCACCCGTTGCGTCGGCACTGGTGGTGTAGTCCACCACCTTCACATCGGAGCCCCCCAGTCGCTTGGAGGCCATCAAGACCGAGGCTACCGGACCACCACCACATGCTTCTCCGCTGCCTGTATCCAACCGGGAGAGCAGTTCGCCGGGATCATATGACTCGAGAGCCCTCCTGACCTCATCATCGAGGCGATTGGCGGTCGGAAGATCGTGGAAGTGCGAGAGATCAGTTGAAGCCACCATAAGGGTGTTAGTTCCGTGCAAAGCCGAGGCCAGCACCTCGCCGAGAGCGACCGCCGTATCCTCGTCCTGCTCGCCCATGACAATAGGTACTACCTTGAACGTGCCCAGCATGATTTGAAGAAAGGGCAATTGCACTTCCAGCGAGTGTTCACCCCGCTGGGCACCCACGGCATGACCCTGGCTGGAGAAGTGGACTGCCGGATGCAGGTCTGCGATTCGTTCGGCCAGCTTGCGGTCAACTTCGATTTCCCCCAGTGGCGTTTGGTACGCATCACCGTCGTAGACCGAGCATCCCTTGAAGAACACCGTATGCGAGGGCGACACCACGACCACCGTATCGAATTCTTCGCCTTCGATCAACTTGTATGCCCGGGCGGCGGTCATACCGCTGTACGGATATCCCGCATGGGGAGCAATAATCGCCAACGGGGGCCCGGAAAGCGGCCGTTTCTCGGCCTGGGAGTACATTTCTGCTATCATTCGCGTCAGCTCCACCGGATCGGACGGGTAGAACATTCCGGCGACAGCCGGGCGACGTACTTTTCGTGTATGTGATTCCACTATTATCAACTCACTTTGTTTATTCAAAACTATCACTCGCACCGAGTATTGTCAATCGGGATCACAGTTGCCCCACCTGAAAAAGCCTTGTCGGTGCGACCGTAACGCGACTTCTAACAGTTTGCTTACACATTTGTGGACCAACTGATCCGAGAAGAATGCTAAAGGCATGTCACTAAGATCGCGACACGAGAATCCCAGCCGAGTTTTCTCTGCGGCCGATCAAGTCTCATAGCGTGTCAGAAACTACATCAGCCCTGTCGTCCGCTCGGGCGGCTTGGGTGTGAACTTGGGCTCGTTTGTGCCGTTGGTACCGCCCCCGCCGCCGTCACTCTTAAGGCCTTCAACCATCGCCGCCAGAGTCGATATGATCCCCGTAGCCTCATACGGCAGGAAGATCTTGTTGGCTTTACCGTCGGCCAGACGTGGCAGCATTTCCAAATACTTGAGTGTGATCAGCTTCTCATCGGGACTGCCGTCGTGGATCGCCTTGAATACCTTGGTGATGGCGTCAGACTCACCTTCAGCGACTGCGATTTGCCGATATTTCTCCGCATCGGCCTTCTTGCGAACAGCCTCGGCATAACCGTCGGCCTCGAGTATCTGTGCCTGGCGGACACCATCGGCGCGGTTGATCTCCGACTGGCGACTGGCCTCGGAATCGAGAATTTTGGCCCGTTTCTCGCGCTCGGCTTTCATCTGGCGACTCATGGCCTCAGTGATATCCAGCGGCGGATCAATCCGCTGCAGTTCGACCCGATTTATCTTCACGCCCCACTTGTCGGTGGCATCATCGAGGACATCGCGAAGCTGCCCGTTGATCTGATCGCGCGAGGACAGGCAGGCATCGAGATCCAGCTCACCGATAACGTTACGAAGATTGGTCTGGGCCAGCTTGGTAGCGGCGTTAAAGTAGTTCGATATCTCGTAGAAGGCGCGGAAAGGGTCGGTTACCTGGGCATAGATGACGGCGTCTACCTCCACCCCGACATTGTCCATGGTGATCACGAGTTGCGGAGGGACATCAAGCACCGTTTCGCGCATGTCCATTTTCTCCATCTTATCGAACACCGGGACGATCAGGTTCAGGCCCGGCTCCAGAATGCGGTGAAACTTACCCAGACGTTCCACCAGCCCGCGTTCGTAGGGGCGGATAATGCGGATAGAGAACGAAACAAAAACGCCCGCGAAGACGAGCAACGCCAGCAGGAATATGGCTACCGGGTTCATGAGGTTTCCCCTTCCTGATTCATCGGTTCAACTTCCAGGTGGGTGCCGGCCACACCAACCACTCGCACTTTGTGGCCCTGAGGCACAGCCTCCGGAGAACGCGCACTCCAGACCTCTCCCTCAAGTTTGACCTGACCGCCGAGATCGGGGTCGATCGATTTGATTACCAGCGCCGTACTGCCCTTCAAACGGTCTACATTAGCACTAGGTGCTCTGGCATTGGAGATACGTCTGACAAATAGCTTGGTCACCGGCAACAGGCCGATAGTGACGACGATGAATATACCGATTTGCCAGTAATACTGATCGGGAGAGAAATAGGCAAAGACACCTGCGGCCGCACAACCAACAACGAAACAGCCAAAGACGAATGTAGGAGAAAGCAACTCGATGATCAGAAACACGACAGCCGCAGCCATCCATATCCAGAACATTGTCGACATTGAAATCTCCTCGTTGGGCACTATCGGGTTGGAAGTACCATGCACCGGTATCCTTCGGCAGGTCGGTACCATGAACCACATCCCCGGTAAGCGATAGTGTTAATGTGTCGCTCCCAGTCGTCTCAACCTGTGCGATCAATGCCGCAATTGGCGCGCGAAGTCAACTTTAACAACGAGTGCCGACTGGAAAACCTAAGATGGGGCCATTTTTAGGTTTACAAGCGCGCGCCGTGTGCGGACATTGCCTGAAAGTGCAAACACAAAAGGAGATTCAGGTAATGTCGGCCAGCAAGCCATACGCCAGACTGGCGGAAGTCTGGGATCAAATGGGGCAGGATGAGCATTCCAAGCGGATGGTGGAATACGTACTGGATATCTTCGACAAGGCCAAGTTCTCGCCGGAATCGGGGCTTGATCTGTGCTGTGGGACCGGTACCGCTATCAAGATGCTCACCGAGCAGGGTATCGACATGGCCGGAGTCGATGGATCCGCGGAGATGCTCAATGCGGCCCATCGCAAGCTCCGCGGTACGGGAGCCGATTTGTATCACCAGATCCTGCCGAAACTCAAGGTACAGCGGCGGAAGCCACCGCGGAAGATGCGGACGTTCGATTTCGTGGTCTCGTTCTATGATTCGCTCAATTACCTGGAAACCGCCCGCAAGCTGGGTGAGACGTTCAAGGCGGTGAACAAGCACCTGAACCCCAAGGGGTATTTCATCTTCGACATGAACACGGCCAAGGCGCTGAGCACTATCTGGGACAGCCAGATACACGCCGAGGTACGCGATGATCTGGTATGGGTCTTCCGCAACCAGTACAACGCCAAGCGCGGCTCGGCTACGGTGAAGGCAACCTTTTTCGTGAACAAGGGGAAACGCTGGGAGCGGTTCGATGAGGACCACACCGAGTACGCCTACTCCAACACGCATATACGCACCTTGCTGCGACAGGCTGGATTCAAGGTGGAGGGAATCTACAGGTGCTACACAATGCGCAAGGCATCCCGTGACACGGAGCGTATCTGTGTCGTGGCCCGCAAGAGCAGCAAGAAGTAACCCGCCTATTGGCAAAGATTGAGAAAGCGACCGCCAGTGTTGATTCAGGCGGTCGCTTTCGCGTTTCCGATTACGATCTTAGCTTTTCATTGGCCCGGCAACCCGGCGGGCGCATCGGCTTATCCTCAAGTGAACCCCGAGGACGGCTTGCAGGAGGTGGTGTTACAACTGTTGCAGGCGGAGTTCATGCCCTTCGAGGAAATGAGTGAGATAATCCTCCCCGTCTTCTGTGACTGACACTTCGGGCAGGGGACGCTTTCCTCGGAGGCGCTGACCAACTCCTCAAACTGTTCGCCACAGTCCTGACATCGAAACTCATATATCGGCATTGCGATTTACCTCACTACTAACCAACTTGCGAACGTCTCTCTTCGGGCATGGATATGATCAGACCGATCACAGCTCCGAATGTCACCGCGACATACGGATTACACATCATCTGTCACGTCGAGCCCATCTGAATATAGGCTAAATTGCCCACATATCCAAGACCGGCGCCGGCCAAAACGAACAATGCCGAGCGCAGAATCCGGCGCAGTGGCGATGTCTTGTTGCTCTTGTCAGACTTCGTTGTCATCCTGCGTTCCCTGGGTATCTGCTCGGTCAGATTGAGCTTTCCATGACCTTCTTGAGAGTCGTTTCAACGTCGGCGGCCAGGTCGTCCAGGCCCGCCTGAGGCATCAACTCGGCGATCATCTGCGGTCGAGCCAGAGTGACGGCTGTTTTGCCATTGTCCTCTTCATACACCGTGAACTTGCACGGCATGAACATAGCCACATTGACCTCGCGACCGAGCGCCTCATGGGCAAACTTGGCGTTGCAGACCTCGATGATTTTCAACGGCTTACGCTCGAGGCCCTTTTCCGCCAGGGTCTGCTTGACATCGTGTACCGCGAGCACGCGGAACTGGTTCTCGGCCGTTTGATTCTCGATATTGGCAACAACCTCATCGAACGGCTTGTCGCTGTGGACGGTGTATGCAAGCTTATCCATCATGTCGCTATCATTCCTTTCCAAATCTTCTACACATCTGCCCTTTAGATTCATCTCAGGCTGAAATGATTCACAGAACCAGCATCATTCCTCGAGAATCTCATAGCTGGTCTTCACCTCGGCAGGTTGGGCGATCGTCTGGCTGATAACGCAATACTTTCCCTCGGAGAGTTCAATTGCCTGAGCCAGCTTCTTTTCGTCGAGGTTCTCTCCCCTGGCAAGATACTTGACCTCCATGGTGTGAAATGGCTTGGGGTATTCGTCTTGCTGGTGGGCAACAACTTCAATTTCCAGCGAACTGAGCTTCTGGCGTTGCTTTTCCATAATGCGTACGACATCGACTCCGGTACATGCAGCTACCGAATACAGCAACATCTCGGTCGGCTTAATGCCGGATTCATCTCCGCCGGACTTTTTGGCCACATCGGCAACAATTGTGTTGCCCCAGTCGTTAGTGCCCTCGAACTTCAATCCGCCGCCCCATTTCATCTTCACACTCATGCTGCCCATCTCACGTCTCCATTAATACATGTAGTCTCGGGATCGTTTCTCGCTTTCTCTCAACTCAAAGCTCGGCCAGTTGCTCCTTGAGCTTCTCCGTTGTTTCGGCCGGGAGCTGGCACGTGTTGTTGCGACAGACATAAGCCACTGCGCCGTCGTTGTCAACGGTACGCCCCTGGAATAGCGGAACAGCGGTTTCATTGCCATCACGACTGATCGCCACCAGCCGGTTGCCGGCGCCGACTCGGTATATCTGCCGGAGCATCTCGCTGCGCTCGTCGCCGGTACCCACAACCACCATCTCAATCTTGTCCGAGAGCATACGATCCAGCGCCAGCAGCGCCGAGGTCATCCCGGCCGCGAATCGTTCCATAGCCCCCGAAAGCGTGCGCAGTGCCTGCTGTGCCTTTTCCTCGTACTGGTTCTGGCCGGTCAGCCGGGCGAGAACCAGCAGGTTATCGATCATAATCGAGCCCGGCGCTGGCAGGGAAGCATCGGTTTCATCCTTCGGTCGCATAATGAGGTCGCTCTGCCCCTCCGGTCGCAGGTAGAAGTTCGTCTGCTCATCGGCAAACAGCTCAACTGCGCGGTCCGTCAACTCCCGCGCCCACAGCAGCCATTGGGTGTTGTCCTTGGATGGATCGCTCTGATAAAGCTCCAGCAATCCCCAAACGAGGTAGGCGTAGTCCTCCAGGAACTCGCCCTCCGAGGCTTTCCCCTCGCGGTAGGCATGCACCAGTTTTCCATCGACATACATCGTATCGCGAATGAATGACGCCGTGGTTACAGCCTGCTTGAGGTAACGATCCTGCATGGTAACCTGATAGCCGATAGACAGGGCCCGAAGGGTCAATCCGCTCCAGGAGCTGAGGATCTTGTCATCGGTCAACGGCCGCACCCGGGCATCACGCTTAGTCATCAACTCCATTCGGCTACGCGCCAGAAGATCGTCGAGACGCTGTTCGTCCATCTCATTGCGCATCCGATCGGATTCTGAAGTGACATGCAGGATATTCCGCCCCTCGAAATTCCCTTTGTCAGTGACGTTGAAGTACCGACAAAACAGCTCAGCATCGTCGCCCACAATATCCTCGATCTCGCGCTTCTCCCATGTGTAGAACTTGCCCTCCACACCCTCGCTGTCTGCATCAATGGCCGAGTAGTGCCCGCCACCCGGCTCGGTCATCTCGCGCAGGATGAAATCCAGGGTCTGCGTGACGACCTGCAGGTAGAACTCATCTTTCGTCACACGGTAGGCCTGCGCATAAACCGGTACCAGCAGCGCGTTATCATAGAGCATCTTCTCGAAATGCGGCACCAGCCACTGGCGGTCCACCGAATAGCGTGCGAACCCGCCACCGAGATGATCATAGATGCCCCCGCGTGCCATCGCACGCAGCGCACCATTGGCCGCTTTCAAATAGCTCAAATCTCCGGTCTTCTGGTACTGCCGGAGGAACAGCGCCTGCTCCAAAGCATGAGGGAATTTCGGTGCCTGGCCGATACCACCGAAGGTCTCATCGACTCCCCCCAGGATCGCCTCAGCGGCCTTGGTGATCGTATCGGCAGTAAGTGTCCCCGTACGGCCACCACGTTTCAGGCGGTCGTTGACCTGCTCGAATATCATGTCCGCCGAGGCGAGCACCCGCTCGCGGTCCTCCCTGTATACCTGCGTTATCTGCTCCAGCACGGACTTGAACCCCGGGCGTCCGTAGGCATCCTGAGGCGGGAAATAGGTCCCCGCAAAGAACGGCTTCAGGTCTGGTGTCAAGAACACGGACATCGGCCAGCCGCCACTACCGGTCATGGCAGTGGTAAACGACATATATATCTGATCCAGATCCGGCCGCTGCTCCCGGTCAACCTTGATCGACACGAAATGCTCGTTGAGCAACTCGGCGATTTCTTCACTCTCGAAACTCTCGCGCTCCATGACGTGACACCAATGACAGGCAGCGTAGCCGATTGACAGAAATATCGGTTTGTCTTCGGTCTTTGCTTTCTGCAGTGCATCCTCACCCCACTCGTACCAATCCACCGGGTTGTGGGCGTGCGACAACAGGTATGGGGAGTTGCTGTTGATGAGGCGATTGGTATACTCGGGCTTATCGGGTCCGGTGGTAGTCACTCTATCCTCCACTCGCCACCCGTCTCCTTTAGGATACCCATGAGAGGGCCAGGAAGGTGTCGATGGCGATATCTAAGTTCCATGATTACAGGTTGTTAGATTAACGCAGGGAGATCGCTCCCAGTTCCTGAAAGCGGCCCTCCGGCACTGACGTGCGCCCGTGAAGTAACGGTAGGAGGTAAGTCGATGCTCCTGCGGTTTCGACCTCGCCGCAGTACGTGGAAATACCCCATTTTTACCCTTGATGCCCACACCACCCCAGTTTATCTTCCACACAAAAGGGCAACACCGCGCAACCGAGGGGCACCGTCCGTGGCACTCGACAGCAAACCGAAAAAAGAAACCCACCTGAAAGGTGGGCCACCCGACCATCCTACCGGAGGCAAACCTCTCCACCAAACACAACTGAAGAAGGTGCCTATGACCGCCATACTCCGCTTTCTCGCCCGTCCAGTAAGCACCTCTGTGCTGACCGTACTGGCCACGGTGCTTCTGGTACTCGGGTGTAGCGACTCCGACTCCGTCAACCCTATGAATGTCCACTATCTCAATCCGCCGCCGGTATATGGATTGACGTTTGTTAATGAGGAAGCTCAAGTGGTCGGGTCCATAGGTTTTCCAACCGGTACTTTGAAC
>WJKG01000403.1 GCA_014729205.1 candidate division GN15 bacterium
CTTGCGGCGTGGTCGGTATGCTGAGCCACCGTAGAAGTGGTGGGGTCATCGAGATTCAACGCCCGCACTTCTTTCGCTTCGGTGTCGATATAGACGACCCGATGTCCATCCGGACTCACCGTCAGCCAATGGCGATATGTCGAATACCCTGTGCTGGAGACCTGAGCCTCTTTTGGCACGCTATAGACATGACGTTCGGTGAAGCAGTCGCTGAACGGCGCCAGAAGAACTAGAACAGCCAGTATCGAACTGATCATAGCGTTTCTCCGTTTCTGGTTGGAGCCTCCTGGACTTCAACGCATTTCGTTTTGAATTGGGGGGCCGGTTCCCACGATCGCCCCTGGTCACGCTCGAGAATATCAATTGCAGCCCCTTGTTTGTTTGTTCGTGAGTATCCCGGTGTCTATATCGGTTCAAGGACCAATGGGATAGCCGTCAGCCAAACATCACATCAGTTGTTTGGTTTGATCTTACAGATACAAGTCCCGGTCAAAGCCGGACACTCACAACCGATGACATTGCCGTTGTCGTCATAGAGCTTGAACCCGGCCTGGTACACCTTGTCGGGATCCTGTGACTCGGCCGAGGCATCGGCGGAAAGAAGTGCCACGTTCGATGCAGCACAGGCAAGCAACAGCACAATGGCCACAATGGTCTTGACTTTCTTCGTGTTGCGATCCTTTTTTGATCTGGGTGAGCGGTGGGCTTCGCAGCCCGTTGCTCATCAGTGGTGCGTGGTAAGTTTATCCTCGCCACGCATTTTAGGTCTATTGACAAACAAGAGGCTGCGATTTGCGTGAGATTTGGTGCTGACTTTTCCCCGTTGAATTACCATGCATTGACTTAAACATATACACGGGTGCGGAGCACGACGGGAAATCCGACGCCCCCAGAACAACACGTGTTACCGCCCTTTGCATCACTTTTCCCTTAATCTGTTCAGACGATAGCCCTAAATCTGCTTAGACCGTCGGCTGTGGTACCTGCCCTCCGACCATTTCTACTGTACCACCGCCTACTGATCTACTGATTCAGTATACCTCGGACGGTTGATCACTGTCAAGTCAAGAAATCGTAGTCATGCTATCTATGTGCTCGCAACGAAGTCTTCGTTCTGCTTAGTGTGCAGAACCGACAGAAAAAGGCGGCTTACAACGGCATAGTTTGCGTATCGCACTGTGCTGGCTCAGGCCTGCAGGAAAAGGAGAAAAAATAGATGAAATTTGGCCATAATAATCGTAGGTTTTCGCGGAAACTACCGATATACTGGGTATCTGACACTAATTTGAGTTCGGTCTTTACCGTAGTCTTGTCCTAATCCAACAATCCTCCGCTAAAGCTTAATCTCGAATTACCTGCGCAATGATGCGCGAGCAACTACTTCATCTTGAAGCTCATTGATCGCTTTGCAAGGCGACCAGCTTCGAGATAAGCAATTACGGAGAGTAGAATGAACATCTACATCGGAAACATGTCGTTTGATACGACAGAGGATCAACTACGCCAGGCCTTCGAGGGCTATGGCGAGGTATCAACCGTCAAGATCATCACCGACAGAGATAGCGGTCAGCCGAAAGGCTTTGGATTTGTCGAGATGGCATCCAAGGATGAAGCGATGGCGGCAATCAGTGGTCTTAATGGCCAGGAGATGAACGGACGTGAAGTGAATGTCAACGAGGCGAGACCCCGCAAAGAGGGTGGAAACCGAAATGGCAAGAACGGTTACCGCAAGGTATACTAGTCCGACACGCCACATGCGTGACACGATTGGTCACGCGTTTGCTATCAGAGAAGGCCGGCCTGGTGGCCGGTCCTTTTCTGCTGTGAAGTGTTGAGCTGAGATTGTCTTGATTACGGACAGGGGTCCCATGAAGCAGGAGAGGTCCCAAAACCGGATTGCCCGCAAACAAGGGCAGATGCTACTACGTGAGGTCGCAGCCTATCAGCGGCCCAGCAGATGGCGGAGTATATGGCAGCTTGTGAACACACTTATTCCATTTGCTGTCTTGTGGTATCTGGGTTATGAGGCGTTTACACATTCCGTCTGGTTGGCGCTGCCTGTCGCCGTATTACTCGCCGGTTTCCTGGTCAGGACCTTCATCATTTTCCACGATTGCGGTCATGGCTCGTTCTTTCGCTCGAAACGGGCCAACGACTTCTGGGGCAGAGTAACGGGCTTGCTGACATTCACGCCCTATAGTCGCTGGCGGGCGAGCCACGCCCGGCACCACGGTACCTCGGGCAATCTTGACAAGCGGGGCGAGGGCGATGTCTGGATGATGACGTTGCGAGAGTATTTGCAGGCGGGTCGGTGGGAAAGAGCCAAGTACCGCCTGTATCGCAATCCCCTGGTCATGCTTCTATTCGGGCCGCTGTTGATAACGCTGGTGAATAACCGGTTTGTCAGCAAGGGAGAGAATCGCAGGGATCGTCGCAGCGTATGGATTACGAATGCCGGCCTGGCCGCTCTGGTTACCGGGATGGTCTTGCTGGTCGGCTGGCAGGCCCTCCTCTTCATCCTGCTCGTGCCACTTTTTATCGCCCATGTCGCTGGTGTCTGGCTCTTCTACATTCAACACCAGTTCGAAGGGGTTTACTGGGAACGTAACTCCGAATGGGACTTCGTAACCGCGGCTCTCAAAGGAGGATCGTTTTACGATCTGCCCGCCATTCTCCAGTGGTTTACCGGGAGTATCGGGTATCATCATGTGCATCATTTGAATCCGCGTATACCCAACTACAATCTGGCCCGTTGTCAGGAAGATATTAAGGTGCTTCAATGTGCCAAGAAGGTCAAGCTCTTCCCTAGTCTCGGCTGCCTGCGGTACCGACTCTGGGATGAGGATTCCGGAAGGTTAATCGGTTTCGGCGATACCAAGGCACTACGGCTGGCTGAAGAGCCTGTCGGGCTTGGTCCCCGGTAGTCTCCCAGCTACTCTTCGTTTTACAGCATGTCCCTGCTCAAGTGCTTCTTTTCTGCTGCCGACGACGCTTCCCCTTCGTTGGTTTCCGCCGCGAGCCAGAACTCGTACGTTTGCGTTTCCTTTCGGCTTGGGCTCCATTTGAAGTCTTCTCAGTTTTTCGAGTTGGAACTCGTTTTGCCGGCAACGACGGCACCTTCTTGATCGACAGTCCGGTTTTAATCAATCGTTCGATATCCTTGATGTCTTTGCGCTGATCGAGCGTGGCAAAAGAGATGGCCCGCCCTGCCATGCCAGCTCGAGCCGTTCGACCGATACGGTGTACGTAATCCTGGGAGTTGTTGGGCAGATCATAATTGACGACCAACTCGATGCCTACTACATCGATACCCCGTGCGGCAATGTCAGTCGCCACGAGAATACGATATTTCCCCGACTTAAATCCGCTGAGTGCATCCTGGCGCTGGCTCTGGGTGCGGTTTGAGTGGATTTCCGCAGCCGAATGGCCTTCACGGCGCAGAGTGCGAGCGATCTTGCGGGCTCCGTATTTGGTGCGTGAGAATACCAACACGGGGCCGTGATGTTGCTCGAGTACTACTTGAAGCAGTCGAGCCTTATCCTGTTTCTCGATGAAAAACACTTCCTGTGCGATGTTGTCGGCGGCTGTTCCCGAAGGGGCTATTTCAATGTTAATCGGGAGTTTCATGTGCTTGCGGGCGAGAGAGAGAATCTCCGGGGGCATGGTGGCCGAGAACAGCATGGTCTGCCGCTCTCCCGAAATGGTATGTATGATCCTGTCTATCTGAGGTGCGAAGCCCATATCAAGCATTCGATCGGCCTCATCCAGGACAAGTATCTCAACATCGGAGAGATCTACGATTCTACGCTCGATAAAATCGACGAGGCGCCCGGGAGTTGCTATAATGACTCTCGGTTTCTTCTGCAGTGACCGTTTCTGAGGTCCTTCGGATGTTCCTCCGATCACAACGGTTGTGCGGAGGCCCTGTGACTTGCCGACTGCCTGCAGGGATTCATTGACCTGCTGCGCAAGTTCGCGCGTCGGAAGGAGGACGAGGGCCCGTCCTTTAAGTCGTGCGAGTCTCTGAAGCATCGGTATGCCGAACGCAAGGGTCTTGCCCGTACCAGTCTGTGCTATGGCAATCATGTCTTTGGCCTTGAGCCCGATTGGTATGGAGCGACGTTGAATGGGGGTCGGTTCAGTGAACTTGAGGCGGGCAATGGCCGCGAGCAGCCCGGGAGCGATTCCCAGCCCGCTGAATCCGGTGGGAGTTGATTTTCGTGTCATGTCCGATAGTACGGAGCATCGAGAACAAAAGACAGTCTAATCTTGACTGGACTGACAGACGCTTGTCCGTCATTTCGGAATTGTCACGATCGCATAGAGCTCGATATGTGGCGCAATGTTGAATCGGCCAGTGGGCACAGTGGAGATTTACTGACTTAATCGGCAATCTACACCATGATTACTCAATGGTGCTTCCTTCTCGCGTCGTTTCTGCTATACTAACGGTCAGCGCAGCGTCAGCGCGGAAACCGTAAACCGGGTTCTATAGCCAGTGATCACGACGAGAGGAAGTCACAGCATGTC
>WJKG01000036.1 GCA_014729205.1 candidate division GN15 bacterium
GTGAACAACACCACGCCTTCTTCACCTGCCGCCCACCCCATGGTCGGCGAAAGGAACTCAACCGCCCGAAGCTTGTTTCCTTCGGTCACCAGATCCTGTTGTTGCCAGGATGATGTTGCCACCGGTCCGGTGCCGTTGTCATCTTCGTCATCACACCCGATTATCAGTGCCATCGGCATTGCCAGAACTGCTATCAGCAGCCAGGAAATGATGCCCTGCGAGTATTTTCCCTTGCTCTTCAAAGCAGGCAGACCTCCACAATAAGACAGTTTCTAACTTGTAAAAGGCCAACATATTGAAACCCGTCGGCCATGTCAAACGAATTTGCCGGTCCTAGCATAGACGCAGAGGTCATCTTAAATGTCCAATGGCTGCACACAGAACGGGGGATCGCTGTCATCGACAACGATCCCCGTTAGGCTTCGAAAAGGCTCCAACCCGGCCGCAGGATGCAAGTCACCCGGACAAGGCCGAAAGCGTCAAATCAGAACCGGAACACGTTGCGTCTAAAGGTGTGCCTGAAAAGACTCAGCCAGGCTCAAAAGGCCCAGCTCCTCCAGCATTCGGCGCTTCTGGATTCTGGCCCGCCGGTTGGCGGCACGGTCAAAATCGTCTACCGAAAAGCTGCGCTTATGATCGCGTCGACCAGAACGAGACCTCTGCCTGCGGCCACCCTGTAAGGTCAGCTTCTCACGCATAGATGTGATCCTCCCGGAGTTTGTCTTGAGACGAATACTCTGATTAGGGAATCCCGCTGGTTTACTCGGCCAAAGTGTCTACAGGGTTTCGCTTCAAGCCACCGTTCTGCGCCCACAACCGCAGAAAATGGACTGACATTGTACATGCAATCAGACATCCAACGTATGCACCAAGCCATCACTGGTACGCCGAATTGCTCTCCCGCGCAGACCTTTTCACTGTATTGCTGTGCAGTGAAAAACTACCATGCATAACTGGGCAACCCGTTTAAGTTGTTGATATAGATTAACTTAACAGTCGTTGAAGGGGGTTGGCCTGCTTTCTGTCCGGATTGGCATGGCCTCTGCAGTAGGGTATGGCAGCAACGGTACAAAGCTCTGGAGGCGACATGCTTGACGGTAAGTACAAACGAGGATTCTCACAGCAACGAATCGCTGAACTGAATGACCCGAGAATACGCACCGACGAAAAGGGACAATACATCATGTCCCTGTCCGAAAACACCAAAGTCTATCTTGACGACTTCTATGCCTTCCTGGAACGGACATACAACCATGCCATGTCAGAAAGGATGTTGTTAGACAACAAGATAGCATCAACTGATCCGACGCAGGCGGAGACTGTGTCCTACTACCGCGCCCGGGGCGTGATTGTGGATCAGTTGATGAAGACCATCATCCGATTCTATACCGATGGCGGCAGTTTCGGCGTGATAATGACTCCCTGGTGCTTTGGAACGGTGGTACTTGAGAAGATCGAGGTCTACCGTGAGCGCCTCTCAAAGGGCGAAGTCAATGATCCCAATATCCCGGAGTATCCCTACTACGTCATCCGCTACATCGATGAGATTTACAGGGCCACCCTGCTTGAGCTCTTCGATTTCCCGGAAAAGGCCTTCCAGATGCGCTGGCAGTACTCCGAGCTGCTCAAGCGCTACAGCACTATTCTGAGCAACATCACCTCGTCGCTGCAATCGGTGCTTCTCCAGATCAAAGCTTATGGTTCCTGATTATTGACCATTTCCCTTCCCCCTGTTTGTGTCGCTTCCTCCTGCAAAACCCCCGAATCGCCCGATTCGGGGGTTTCTCCTTTCAGGTCTTTGCCCGCCTTGCCGATAACAGAAAGACAGGTAGTATTTTCCGGCTAAGACCGACAGTGTGTAGTAGGAACGGATGGACACCACCAATACGCAAGCGGAGTCGACGCAACAACAACAGGAAGAGCAAACCGCAGCTCGGTTTATTCCGATTTATCTTGATTCCATCCGGGTGGACTCGATCCTGGATTTCGACCTGTATCTGAAGGTCAACCAGACCATGGTGCTCTACCGGTCCGCCGACCTGCCGTTTACAGAGCGCACCCGACAGAAGCTGCTTGATAACCGGGTAGAGCGGCTTTTCATCGCCAACAAGAGCAAGAAGAAGTACCAGCGGTACATCGAACGCAATCTCGGGACTATTCTCAAAGATCCCTCCATTCAGGAAGAGAAGAAGGCCGGAATCCTCTATCAAACCTCAACCGGTCTCGTACGCGAGGTCCTTGAGAATCCTACTTACGGGGAGAACATCAAGCGCTCCAAAGAAATGGTGGAGCGTCAACTGGAGTATATCCTGCAGGGCCAGGAGGCGTTTCACAACCTGCTGAAAATCACCTCCTTTGACTACTACACTTACACCCACTCCGTCAACGTCTGCACCTTCTCGATAGCCTTGGCTCGCCAGTTGGGTATCGACGATGACGCCATGCTCCACGAACTCGGGGTGGGGGCATTGCTTCATGATGTCGGGAAGTCCAAGGTCTCTCCGCGTATCCTCAACAAGAAGGCTGCGCTGAACGCAATTGAGTTCGATGTCATGAAAAAGCACCCCAAATGGGGGGTGGAGATCCTCAACGAAACTGACCTGGTGTCGCCAACCTCGTACTATCCTGTATTGCAGCACCACGAACGTGGTGACCGACGCGGATACCCGCAGGGGATAGGCCTCAATGAGATGCACTTGTTCAGCAAGATCGTGGCTATCGCCGACTCATTCGATGCCATGACCACTGACCGCGTATATCAAGATGCAATGGACTCCTATCCCGCCCTGAGAATCATGTTTTCCCTTACCGGCGCCTACGACGAGCACATTCTGCGTGCCTTTGTGGAGCTCATGGGCCCCGACGGTCTGAGCAAGTAGAAGCCACCATTCCAGCCCCATACATCTTTCCATCAGGTTGCTCATTTGTCCAATAACCACTTGTCTGGCCCTGGACCCAGCCCTATTATCAGCCAAACGCACGCGTCACTCAGCCACCAAGAAGATAGGACCCGCTCATGAGATCCGTAGTTTCCACAGATACAGCCCCCCAGGCTATTGGGCCGTATTCCCAAGCCGTCAAGATCGACTCAGCGTCACTGGTATTCGTTTCCGGTCAGATCCCGCTCGATCCCAAGACCGGCGAAATGGTAGGGGAGACCGCCGCCGATCAGTGTCGTCAGGTGATGACCAACCTCAGCGCTGTCCTTCGGGCTGCCGGCAGCGACCTCTCAAAGATCGCTAAAACCACAATCTACCTGGCTGATATGAACGATTTTGGAGCCGTCAATGAGGTGTACGGTGAGCACTTTCCATCGGAGCCTCCCGCCAGGGCCACGATTCAAGTGGGACGATTGCCCAAGGACGCTTTGGTAGAGATAGACGCTATCGCTCTGGTCTGACGAGAGGGACTGATATTGTTTCGCAC
>WJKG01000404.1 GCA_014729205.1 candidate division GN15 bacterium
CCTGCGAAGCTATCTCAGGCGCCTGAACATCTGATCCACAACTGGCCTGGAAGGTGTCATAGACCAGATTCCGTGCATCACCAATAAAAGTTGACCAATTGACTGTGAGGCCACATATGGTGAGGTATGGGATCACGTCACGCTCGCTATGTTGCAACGGCAGGGATGGTTGCGGCACTCTATGCGCTATTGAGCGTAGTTTTTCTGCCGATCTCGTTCGGCGTCTACCAGGTACGTATTGCCGAGGCCCTGACGGTGTTGCCGTTTCTGACCCCCGCGGCCATTCCGGGATTGTATGTCGGCTGTCTCCTGGCCAACGTGATCGGCGGCATGGGCTGGCTGGATATCCTGGTGGGCCCGCTGATTACGCTCGTGGCGGCCCTGGTAACGCGCTGGATAGCAGTTTCCTTCAAGAAGACCAATATCGCTCTGGCTTTAGCACCATTGCCGCCGGTGCTGTTCAATGCAATCGGTGTGTCGGCCTACCTCGCTCCGTTGATAGGCGTGAGCTTCTGGTTTGCGGTTCAGATGATCGCTATTGGCCAGATTGGAGCCTGCTACGTGCTCGGTGTGCCGCTGCTGATGTTGCTCCGTCGCCGCAAGTCGCTTTTTTGATTGACATTACCATGCCACCGTCCTACTATTTGGCCAGTTAAACAATGCTAAATTGTCCAGTTTGAGGAGACTCAATGGAAGCGTTAGGAATGATCGAAACCAAGGGTCTGGTTGCCCTGATTGAGGCCGCCGATGCGATGGTCAAGGCTGCCAAAGTGACTCTGGTTTCCTATGAAAAGGTTGGCGGTGGTCTGGTAACTGCAATCGTGCGCGGCGATGTTGCCGCCTGCAAGGCAGCTACCGATGCCGGCGCAGCCGCCGCTCAGAAGGTCGGTGAACTGGTTTCGGTCCACGTGATCCCGCGCCCGCACCAGAACGTGCACGAGGTCTTCCCGACCAACCTGACTGAGGGTTGATAACAGTTTGACTAATCCACCGGGAGCACCAAGCGCTCCCGGTTTTGCTATCCGGTAAACATGGCTGATTCCCAACAGAACATGCCGGTCGAGGACATCGTCCGCCTCGTGCTTGATGAGATCAACAAACGTGGTGGCACGACGGTTGTCTCGCCAACCAACGGTTCGCAGACAAGCAGTTCGCCACAACCGGTGGGCCCATCATCGCCCGTGTCTGCTCGCCAGACGGCTAGTCCGGGCGAGGCGTGCCTGTTTGACAATCTTGATGATGCTGTCGAGGCCGCGCGACAAGCACAGCGACGGTTTATCGATCTATCCTTGGAACGTCGTAAGGAACTGGTGGCCAATATCCGCAAACACGCCATCGCCCATGCTGAACGGCTGGGACGGTTGGCTGTCACCGAGACCGGTCTGGGGCGGATGCCGGACAAGATGAATAAGATCCTCTTGTGCGCCCGCAAGACTCCGGGCCCGGAAGATCTGGAGCCTCATGCCTTTAGCGGTGACAACGGCCTGACCCTGGTGGAGCCGGCCCCCTGGGGCGTGGTGGGGTCGATTACACCGTCCACCAATCCACCGTCGACGGTATTGAACAACTCGATTTCTATCATCTCCGGCGGCAATGCGGCTGTCTTCAATCCACACCCGTCAGCCAAGAACGTCTCGGCCGAAATGGCCAAACTGGTGCATGATGCGATTGTGGAGGCAGGGGGACCAGCGAATATCGTTACCTGTGTCACATCGCCCACGATCGAGTCAGCCAATGCTCTCATGCGACACAAGAATGTCGATCTGATCGTCGTCACGGGCGGCGGGGGAGTCGTGAAGGCTGCCATGTCTGCCGGTAAACGAGCCATCTGTGCCGGGCCGGGCAATCCGCCGGTGGTTGTCGATGATACTGCGGTTCTCTCGCAGGCCGGTCGCGATATCGTCGAGGGAGCATCGTTCGACAACAATGTGCTCTGCTCCGATGAGAAGGAGATCTTCGTCGTCGACAAGGTGGCCCACAAGCTGAAACGAGAGATGATTGCCAATGGTGCCTTTGAGCTCGAGGGCGTGGCCATCGACAAACTGACCAAAATCCTGGTGGAATCCGACCCCGATGGTAGTGGTTACCGCCATGTGGCCATCAACCGCAATTTCGTGGGTAAGCCGGCAGAGGAGATTCTCAAACAAGTTGACATCAAGCCACCTCCGGGCACCAAGCTGGTGTTCTTCGAGGCTCCCTGGGATCACCCGCTGGTGATGGCCGAGCAGCTTATGCCGGTTATTCCACTGGTGCGGGCCAAGACCGTCGAGGAGGCCATGGAGAAGGCGGTTATTGTAGAGCACCAGTTCAAGCATACCTTTGTGATGCACTCTACGTCGATCGTCAATCTGTCGAATATGGCGCAGTTGTGCCGGGCGAATATCTTCGTCAAGAACGGGCCCAACATGGCCGGTCTGGGATACGGGGGAGAGAGCTACTGCACCATGTCGATTGCCGGAACGACGGGCGAGGGGCTGACGAAAGCCTCAACGTTCACTCGGCCGCGACGGTGTACCTTGGTGGACTATTTTCGGATAATCTGAGGGCCGGTTCGGCCCATTCTCAAACTTGACTTACTTCCGAGAGGAACGGTACTCTATCCACATGCGTATCGTGCTGTTGACTGTCACTGTATTCACGTGGTTGCTCAGCTTCGCCCATGCCGCCACCCTCGACTCCGCCCGCGTCCTCATCGACAGCGGCTGGGTGAACAAGGCAAGGGCCATACTGGAGCCGATTCTCCAGTCCAATCCAGCGAACGCCGAAGCGCACTATCTCCAGGGACGTGTTTATCTGGCATTCCGTAATCATCGCCAGGCCGAACGTCATCTCAAACGCGCGAGCGAACTCGACGACTCCCGCTACGAGTACTTCCTGAACTATGGTAACGCCCTGGCACCGCAAGCTGTGCGCGATGGTCAGGCCACGGCCGCCTATCACGCCGGGTTGCGAGCGTACGAGCGCGCCGTCGAACTGGCCCCTGACAGCACCGGACCGCGAGTTGC
>WJKG01000405.1 GCA_014729205.1 candidate division GN15 bacterium
CGGATGATCTTGGAGCCAGTCACCATTGCGGCCACCTTTTGTTCCTCGATCACTTTCCAGTTCACAAAGGCTTCGATATCCGGGTGGTCCAGATCAACACAGACCATTTTGGCTGCCCGACGAGTGGTACCGCCTGACTTTATTGCGCCTGCGGCACGATCGCCAATCTTAAGAAACGACATGAGACCTGAACTGCTACCGCCGCCTGAGAGCGGCTCCCGGGCGCCTCGAATACTGGAGAAATTGCTGCCGGTACCACTGCCATATTTGAACAGACGTGCCTCGCGCACCCAGAGGTCCATGATGCCGTTCTCGTTGACCAGATCGTCCTCAACCGATTGAATGAAGCATGCATGCGGTTGCGGGTGTTCATAGGCGCTCTCTGAGCGCGTCAGCGTATGTGTCTCTGGATCAACGTAATAGTGCCCCTGTGACTTGCCATTGATCCCGTACGCCCAATGCAGACCGGTGTTGAACCACTGCGGGGAGTTCGGGGCTGCGACCTGGGCCGCCAGCATATAGCAGAGTTCGTCATAGAACGCCTGCGCGTCCTCAGAGGAATCGAAGTAGTTATGCTCTTCCCCCCAGTGTCGCCAGCAGCCGGCCAGCCGGTGAAAAACCTGCTTCGATGAAGTCTCTGAGCCGAGCTTGGGAGACCCATCATCGTTGAGGATCGGCTTCCCGGAGTCGTCCGCTTGCGGTACTCCTCTCCGACGAAAGTACTTCTGAGCCAGGATGTCGGTTGCAACCTGCGACCAGGACTCGGGAACCTCCACGTTGTCAATGCTAAAGACCACTGAGCCGTCGGGGTTCTTGATCTCGGACTTACGGGTGGTAAAGTTGATTCGGCTGTACGGTGACTCTCCATCCTTGGTGAAATAACGGCGAATCTTCAATGTCAGACCTCCCTAACCTCTCGCCAATTCATATCTCGTTGGTCTGCTTTTGTGCATCCTGCACTTGCGCAGTCCTGCTGAGTAAAAGCTAAAGTAGAACATAAGCATCCCAAAGCGCCCCGGAGGGGGGTCGCAGTTGCTCATCACAAGAATGCCTCCCCAACAGGCTCCGGGGATCAAGATATTGTGTTTGCAGTGTCGACAACCACAAAAAATGGTGTTTTCCTCACATATTTCCATATATCCTTGCCGGGCAAAAACGTAGAAAACATTACTCGACACGTCTATGAATGGGGGCCGTGGAGCGATCACCCGATATCAAGAAATGCCGCCCTGTAACCTATTACCAGAAGGCATTTTATAATGGTGTTACTTGTGAACGCGGGCGAGCAGGGCACTGTTAATAACATCGAGATTTGTAATCTTATATATTGCCACGACTTACCGAGTAATAAACATCGTGCACTGGCGGTGTCAATAACTTTGTGGACAACTGAGCGTGCCCGGCACTGGGTCAAGTGCTAATTCGGCCATAAGGATCGTGCCTTGGAGCCTTCACTTGGCGATTAAAAAGGAAGTGTTGGGGGTCGTACCGAAATGCGTGATAAAGAGTTGAAAAATCGAGTTTTCTCTTTGGGTTTTTCCTTGACAACTCACAGATTTTTAGTATAATACTCACGCAATCGGAAAGTGTTACTCTTTCTGTGGATTACCTAATATCGTCCGCCCAGGTGGGCCGCCAAGCTCGCCTGGGTTTTTTAATTACCCCGATATCGACAGTAGTTCTCCCGTGAGGCTTGATGCTTTCTGGTCGGCGCTGATGCGGTGCGCTGATCGTCAATAGCGATAGGGCCTCGTTGATCTCTCCGATTCACAGCATTGTGACTCCGGAATGTAAAAGGGGCATTGTCGTTGACACTTGTGTAGTCGGCGCGTACTTTCCGTGCGATGAATACACCCAACAAGTTAACACTGCTCCGCATCATCATAGCTCCGTTCTTCATGTACTTTTTCATCGTGGAGAATTACTATCTGAATCTGCTGGCGCTGGGGCTGTTCATCGTTGCCGCCCTGACCGATCTGGCCGATGGCTACTACGCGCGTAAGTATGGTATCATGACCGGATTCGGCAAGTTCATGGATCCGCTGGCGGACAAGGTTCTGGTGTCCTCCGCCCTCATTTCGTTCATTGCCTTGGGGTTTGTGTCACCCTTGCCGGTGATGCTGATAATCGGGCGCGAGTTCTTCATCACAGGACTGCGGCTGCTGGCTGCATATCGCGGCATGGTGATCTCGCCTTCTTGGTGGGCCAAGGTAAAGACCTTCCTGCAGCTTACAGTTGTTGGTGTGATTCTGGCCTATATTAACCTGATCAAGACGCTCGATCATTTCAACAGTCCGGCACTGAGCGCCTTTGAGTTTGACTATGTCACCTATTTCAATGTCTTTCTCTGGGTGACGGCGGCAGTAACTTTATGGACAGGGGTGGACTACGTGGTCAAATACTTCTACATGATCAAGTCGGTACTCAAGTAACATGCAGCGCCTTACCGAACGCATCGCTGTGTGTGTCGCTACCGGCCTGTACTCGGGGTTCTTCCCGATTGTGGCCGGGACAGTCGGAACGATTCCCGCCTGGCTGATTGCGTATTTCGGGTTTCGCGGTGATCAAACGCTGATTGTGTCGGCATCGGTGGTCTTCTTCGTGCTCTCGGTGTGGAGTGCCGGTGTTGGCGAGCGGCTGTGGGGCCATGACCCCAAGAAGATCGTCATGGACGAATGGGCCGGAATGCTGGTATCGGTCATTGCTCTCCCCCACACGCTGACCGCATACATCGTTGCATTTTTTGCATTTCGGTTTTTCGATGTAGCCAAGGTACCACCGGCCGCGCAAGCCGAGCGTCTCCGGGGCGGCTGGGGTATAACAATGGATGACATTATCGCCGGCGTGTATGCCAATATCTTCACGCGGCTGATCCTCTACGGGATCGAACACTTCTGGCCGGCCCTGACCGGCGGCAATTGAGGAACACGTCATGGATGCTGAGATAATAACGATCGGCGAGGAGCTAATCACCGGTCATACTACGGATCACAATGGTGCCTATATTGCCCGAACACTGACCGATCTGGGTTTCTCTGTCAGGCGGATCACCTCGGTCGGTGATTCACTGGAAGCGATGGAAGAGGTCTTTCGCGATGCCCTGCGTCGAGTGCGCGTAATCATCACCACCGGTGGATTGGGGCCAACTGATGATGACATCACGAAGAAGGCAATTGTGCGCCTTTTCAAGCGGAATCTGATCTACCACGAGGAAGTGCTCGAAGATATCCGACGTCGGTATGCAGAGCGTGGCATTGACATGCCAGCGATTAACCAGAATCAGGCACTCCTTCCTCAGGGAGCCGAGTTGTTCACCAACAAGCTTGGTTCGGCTCTCGGTATCTGCATTTCCGAGCAAGGGCGTATCTTCATCTCTCTTCCAGGCGTACCGGTGGAGATGCGGCAGATAATGAACGATTCGGTGGTTCCTTACCTTCAAGGGATAAACAAGGGACCGTCGCTGTTCGTGCGCAAACTTCGGACTACCGGGATAATCGAGTCAAAGATCGCCGAGATGGTCGTGCCGGAACTGGATCTGCCCGAAGGTGTCCGGTTGGCCTATCTCCCTGCCTACAGCGGTGTCGATTTGCGGTTGTACGCTGAGGCGGACAACGAACTCGAAGCCCGTGAGAAGGTGCAAGCGGTCGAACGCTACCTTGAGAAGGTGTGTGGCAAGTACATCTATGGCTACGATCTGGACACCCTGGAAAGTGTCATCGGCCAGTTGCTCACAGATAATGACAAGACTGTTTCGGTCGCGGAATCATGCACCGGCGGCGAGCTGGGCCGTCAGTTGACCTCGGTCCCGGGTTCATCGGCTTACTTCGTCGGCGGTGTGCTCAGTTATACTAACCAAGCGAAAATCGAGAAGCTGGGGGTGCATCCTGATGTAATCGGGGAGCACGGCGCCGTGAGCGAGGAGTGTGCCCGAGCTATGGCCGAGGGATGCCGACACGAGTTTGCCACCGACTACGCAGTTTCCATTACCGGCATCGCCGGTCCAAGTGGCGGTACCGAGGAGAAACCTGTGGGCACTACCTATATCGCGGTGGCCTCGGCTCACAACACACGGGTTAAGCTGTTCCGGCTGGGGGCAGATCGTTCGGTCAACCGCCATCGGTCGGTCTATGCGGCCATGGAGATGCTCAGACGAGAAATCCTGGATATTGATTGAGTTGGTGTTATGAGGCTTTTCATTGCGCTGCCGTTGCCCGAAGAAATCAGGAAGTACGTGGGTGAGATTATCGATGAACTGCGGCCATCGGGTCAGGGTGTCCGATGGGGGAAGCCGGAGAACATTCACCTGACAGTGCGCTTTCTGGGGGAGACTGACGAGAAGACCGTGCCCAAGTTGGTATCGCTGCTCGACAAGGTTGCCGCCGAGTTCCCTGCTTCACAGCTCCAACTGGGTCGGTTGGGGGCGTTTCCAAATTTCAGACGTCCAAATGTCCTCTGGGTGGGGCTCGAAGGGGACAGTTCGGAGTTGACGAAGATGGCTCGGCAGGTGGAATTGGGCGTCCGTACGCTGCGCTTTGAAAAGGAAAAGAAGGGCTTTCGGCCGCACCTGACGCTGGGCCGGGTCAAACGCGGACGCGATGTACGACCTGTAGTTGCCGCGATGGAGACCTGGGCAGTGGCGCCCCGCAATGTGATATTTGATCAGCTGGTTCTCTTCAAGTCAGATCTGACGCCCCAGGGTGCGGTGTATACGCGACTGCACACTGCTGACCTGCAGGTGGAACGTTTCGGCGGTTAGCTTTCGACCTCGTCCTCACCGGCTTCGGGCTGCAGTATCATCTCGAATTCAATCTCATCGCGAAGCGGAATCCCGTGTGCCCCGGTTTTGGGTATTGTCGGCTTGAGTCTGCGGGATTCCTCGAGCGCGCCCGGATAGACGGCCGCCAGAGACCAACCGCGGCGCTGGTAGAAGCGGATGGCATCGAGGTTGTCATTGGTCGTTATCAGCCACAGCCGTCGGCAGCCACGAAGGGTGGCATCGTCAACCACCGTGTCGAGCAATCTGCTACCGACACCCTGGAACTTCTCGAAGGCATCCAATGTGACCACTTCGCATTGGTCGCCGGCGATCTCATAGGTTACCAAGCCGACTCGTCGACCATCCCCGGCTACCGCATAGAAGCCGTCGATCTGTGCCGGGTAGATGCTCCGTCCACGGGAGACAATGAAATCGGCTCCCCAGCTTCGGACGATTTCAAGCACCCATTCGGAGTCGGCGGTGCTTACTGGTTTGATTTGAATGTCCATAATGCTGACTCAGTGCCCGACGTGCATTTATGAGATCTCGGTTATTCCGTCAATGAAAAAGCTGATCCCAAGAAACACCAGGAAGGCAGCACAGGCAAGGATGAGTACCTTTAGTCCGGTGCCCATGATCAATCGCTTGCCCTGCCATAAGAGGGCTGAGACAAGACTGAACCAGACGAAATCGGACATGATATGCCCGAAGTAGAAGACGATCGGGCCGATAAACCCGAATTCCAATGACTTGGTGACAAAGGCCAATCCGGTAGTGGCCCACCAGACAAACCAGTACGGGTTTGACAACGAGGCCGTTATCCCCTTGCCCATAAGCAATCTATGACCGCCCTTTGGCTTATCTGCCTGTGAATCGTAGTTGACGCGACCACGCAGTATGTCAATGGCCATGGTGGCACCCATGAGAACCAACGCCACCCCACCGACAATACTGATGGTGGAGGTCACAGTCGGATGTTGGGCAACCGCTGCCACCCCGAGAGCCAGTAATACCACAACGCCGATTTCGGCAATAGCATGCCCGATGGAGATTACCGGTCCGGTTTGCCAGCCATGGCGTGGAGTTTCAGCGATTCCAACCGCCAGCAGTGGTCCAGGCATCATGGCTCCCGAGAAGCCCACACCAAATGACAAGAAGAATAACGAGATCAGTTCCATTGCCGATAGTAACCCGATTTAGTCCACGAAGGTTTCCTGGCGAAGAGCCCAGAGTTCTTTGCAGAGCAGCCGCAGACAAACAGGGCGAGATCGGTCGATCTCGCCCTGAGACGTGGCTCTACATGAGGAGTTCAGTATCAATGACCGGTGAAGTTGGGCTTGCGCTTCTCCAGGAACGCCTCCATACCCTCGTTCTTGTCGCCGGTCCCGCACATCTGACCGAAGCTGACCTTCTCAAGATCACAGCCGACCGACAAGGCCACATCGAGCCCACGATTTATGCACTCCTTGGCGGTCTGGACCGCCATCGGGGCTTTAGCGCAGATTGCCTCGGCCATTTCCATCGCCTTGGTTAGCAGATCGTCATGAGGATAGACCTCGTCCACCAGCCCAATCCGATGGGCTTCCTCGGCGGAGATCATCTCACCGGTGAGGATCAGGTGCATTGCTTTTCCTCGACCAACCAGACGCGGCAGGCGCTGCGTACCGCCGTAGCCGGGAATAATGCCGAGGTTCACCTCGGGTTGTCCCAGTTTCGCCTTGTCCGAGGCGAGTCGGATGTCACATGCCATAGCCAGTTCGCAACCACCACCGAGCGCGAAGCCATTGATGGCGGCGATAACCGGCTTGGGGAAGTTCTGGATCGTCTTCATCAGATACTGGCCTCGGGCAGCGGTATCGGTGCCGCTGCGAACATCGGTGTCAGCCAGTTCGGAGACATCGGCTCCGGCCACAAAGGCCTTGGGACCGGTACCGGTAATTACGACGACTTTAATCTTGTCATCGGTCCAATAGTAGCTGAAGAGCTTCTGCATCTCAGCAATGGTCTCGGCATTGAGCGCATTCATGGCTTTCTCGCGGTTTATGGTCACCATCAAGCAGCCTTCCTTCTCTTCGACCAGCAGGTTCTTGTACTCGCTCATGGAATCATCCCTTATCAGTTATCTATTCATCAAATAGGTATTTCTGACGTTTTCCTCTTAAGGCTCGACCAACCGGACCAGCTTGAGTCCCTGAGTATAGGTGGTAGTGCCCTGAATCTCGAAGCCTGCCTTGACGAAGCAGCCCAACGCTTCCGGGTCCTCGTGAAACAGGTGTATGACGACTTTGGCGACGTTGTCCCGGGCAGCGGCTCGCGAATACAACAGGTCCAGCATCATACTACCGTATCCCTCCCCCCGCTTGTAGGGATCCACAATCAAGTGGGCGATCTCTACAGCCAGTTCCAGGGGGCGGTTCCACAGCTCGCCATAGGCAACAACCTTCCCACGGGTGGACATAAGATAGCTGGTAACGTCCTTACGTTGCCAGGTATCGATGAGGGTGTCAGGCGGGGGGTAGTTCTTCGAGCGGCAAACGGCGTAGAGGGTATCCTCGCTGTCAATCCATGACAGGACGTTACGCGCGTACTCCGATGTGTACGGAATGATGTCGGCGTTGGTCCGGGTCTGCTTATCCATTAGGCCTCAAGTGCTATGCGTTTTGAGAGGGGAATATACACAATGAGGCTCCTGCGGGCAACAGGATCACAGTTGGAACGGGGCGCGGCGATTGGGGGAACGGCGGTGTGGTTGACTTTGTTATTAGCGGCATGTATATACTCATCTCAAAGAGAACGAAGCTGCCGCAGGACAGGTGAAACTATGATCGATTTCGAACTCACAGAGAATCAAATCGCGGTGCGCGATATGGCCCGCGATGTCACCGAGAAGGTGATCAAGCCAACCATTCAAGAATACGACCGCGCTCACAAACCACATCCGGATCTGCTCCCGGCTATGGCCAAGGCCAATCTTCTGGGCTTCTGCATTCCGGAGAAGTACGGCGGTCTCGGTACCGACTACATCTCGCTGGGGCTGGCCTGTGAGGAGTTGGAATACGGAGATACTTCGGCGCGCGTGGTGCTGTCGGTACATATCGGTCTCTATGCTCTCCCCGTGCTGACCTGGGCCAATGAAGAGCAGAAACAGAAATACCTGGTTCCGATCGCTAGGGGTGAGAAGATCGGCAGCTTTGGGTTGACTGAGCCAGCAGCGGGTTCCGATGCGGTCGGGATTCAGACCACCGCGGTCAAGGGCGGCAACGACTGGATCCTCAACGGCGAGAAGATGTGGATCTCGCTGGCCGATCTGGCCGACTATTTCCTGATCTTTGCCTGGACGGATCTGGACAAGAAGGCCAAACGAGATCATAGCGGCCTGTCCGCATTTATCGTAGAACGCGAATGGCAAGGCGTATCCACAGGTAAGATTCCGGGCAAGCTTGGCGTACGGGCCGGCAATACCGGGTTTATCGCGATGCAGGATGTTCGTGTCCCCGGTGAAAACCTCGTGTACGAAGAGGGGCAAGGATTCAAGGTTGCCATGTTCTGTCTGGACCAGGGCCGCTATACGGTCGCGGCAGGGTCATGTGGCTTAATCAAGGCGTGTCGCGATGCGAGCGTGGAGTATGCCAAACAGCGAGAGACATTCCAGAAGCCGATCGCGGATCACCAGTTGGTCAAGCAGATGATTGCCAATATGGAGGCCGGTTATGAATACAGCAGCTATCTGTGGATGAAAGCTGGCTGGCTCAAGAACCAGGGGATGCGGTCGACCAAGGCAACGTCGCTGGCCAAGTGGATCGCCTGCCGCGAAGCTGAGAAGGCGGCCGCCGATGCCGTTCAGGTCTTTGGTGCTTATGGCTTCTCCGACGAGTATCCCGTAGAGCGCTTCTACCGCAATTCGAAGGGTGCGTCGATATATGAAGGTACCCGGGAAATTCACACGCTCATGCAGGCCGACTACGCGCTTGGATATCGCGTCGACAAACAGCTCGAACGCGATCTACCAAAGACGGATCAGTAGCCGTAAATCGCAGGGCCCGGCCGCGACAAAGCCGGCCCTTTTTATCATCTTTATAGTCTTGATCTTGCTGCTGAGGGGATGCATCAGGAGAAGATGCGTCTCGTAAAGAAACACCTGCAATAGCCGATAAAAAGAATGATATGGCGGACGTTCCACGTACAAAATGGGGTGAGTTGAAGAAAGTCAGTTACTTCGTGCAGGGGTACCTGGACCTGGAGGACGTGCTGTCGTCGGTCGACAAGATGATCGAGACGAACACCTCAGAAGGTGAGAGAACCGCCGTCAAGCGAGTGTGCCGCATGACAGCAATACCCCTCCCTAACCGCTCGGCGGGGATGGTCTTACATCTCTGGATACCTGAGGGTGCAATCGACAGCAGCCTAAAGCAGCAAGGAACTCAGACAAACTGAATCTCTTTCTCACCACCTCAGAGACCCCTGACGTCACGATAACTACTCCACGGTCACCGATTTCGCCAAATTCCGCGGTTGATCTACATGGCAGCCACGCATCACTGCGATGTAGTATGCCAGCAACTGCAGCGGAACGATGGACAATAGCGGTGTCAGGAGGCGATATGTCTCCGGAATGTAAATGACGTGGTTTACCTTGTCCGCAATCTCAGTGTCACCTTCGTTGGCAATGGCGATAATCCGACCGCGTCGAGCCCTGACCTCTTGAATGTTTGACATCACCTTGTCATAGACAGCATCGCGAAGGGCAATCACCACGACCGGCATATTCTCGTCGATCAACGCGATCGGGCCATGCTTCATCTCAGCCGCGGGGTACCCCTCGGCGTGAATGTAGGAGATCTCCTTGAGCTTGAGGGCTCCCTCGAGAGCTACCGGGAAGTTGATGCCTCGGCCCAGGTACAGGAAATTATTCGACTTGTAGTACTCCTGAGCAATCGCCTTGACAGCATCGGCTTGGCTGAGAATATGCTCGACTTGATCGGGGATCTTCTCCATGGCCTCGATTATCTCCTGTCCCTGTTGGACAGAGAGATCGCGCATGCGCCCCAGCAGCGTGGCGATGAGCCCCAGCACAATCACCTGCGATGTAAACGCCTTTGTGGATGCCACACCGATCTCGGGTCCGGCGTGAATATAGACGCCACCATCGGTCTCACGAGCAATACTGGAGCCAACAACATTCACAATCCCCAAACAGGTGATGCCGTGGTAACGGGCTTCTCTCAGAGCAGCCAGAGTATCGGCTGTTTCACCGGACTGACTGATGGCAAAGAAGACAGATTCCGGATCGAATATCGGTGAACGGTACCGCAGTTCCGAAGCATACTCCACCTCCACAGGTATCCGCGCCAGTTCCTCGATCATATACTCGCCAACCAATCCCGCATGCCATGAGGTACCACAAGCCGTGATGTAGACACGCTTGATCCGACGGAGTTCTTCCTGCTGGAGGTTCAAGCCGTTGAGACGGGGAATACCCTCATCCTTGTTCAGGCGAATCCGTGTCGCTTGTTGGAGTGTATGCGGCTGCTCATAGATCTCTTTGAGCATGAAATGGTCATAGCCGCCCTTCTCAATCTGCTCCAGAGTCCAGCTCACTTCCTCGACCTGAGGAATGATTTGCTCATTCTCGATATTGGTGACGTGGTAGTCGTTAGCGGAAACGGTAGCGATTTCGCCGTTTTCCAGATAGACAACGCGGTTGGTGTGGTCCAGCATAGCCGACACGTCGCTGGCTACGAAATTCTCGCCATTGCCGTGGCCGATCACGAGCGGCGAGCCCATACGCGCGGCCACGATCTGGCCGGGGTGCAAAGAGGAGACTACGGCTACACCATAAGTTCCCTCAACCTGCGTGAGGGCCAGGCGAACAGCCTTGGTGAGATCACCTTGATAGCTGAAACGGATCAGATGAACCAGGATCTCAGTGTCGGTGTCGGTCCGGATATCGAACCCCTGTCTCGTCAAGAATTCCTTGAGAGCACGGTAGTTCTCTATAATTCCGTTATGGACTATGGCGATCTCATGGTTGGTATCGGTATGTGGATGGGCGTTCAGCTGGGTGGGCTCGCCGTGGGTAGCCCAGCGCGTGTGGGCAATGCCAAGATGGCACGAGAAGTCCCAGTCAGCAATCTCGTTTTCCAGATTGACGATCTTACCTGCAGCCTTGGCCACTCTGAGCCCATCGCTCTCGCTTTGCAGCGCTATTCCCGCAGAGTCATAACCGCGATACTCCAGTCGTCTTAAGCCCCGAATGAGAAGCGGCACCGCCTGCTGCGTGCCAACATATCCAACAATACCGCACATACTGTGTCCCTATGACTTAAAGTGCGCCATTACATCATGCGACAACTGCTTGGTAAGCTGGTCGCTGTCTGTCTCAACTATGAGTCGGAATATGGGTTCGGTGTTCGAGGAGCGGATTTGCACCCAGCCGTGCTCAAAATCGAACCTGAGTCCGTCGCGTTTGTCTACTTTGTGCTTCCCAATAAGGTCAGAGGCCTTTCTGGAGAAGTCTTTCAGGCGGGTCGAGAAGTCCGATGGCAACTCCGCCTTAGCTTTTATAGTGTAGTATTTCGGCAAAGTTTCCACCAGATCTTTCAGCGACGTGTGCTCCTCGGCAAGGCATGACAGCACCAGCGCCGCCGCGACCAAGGCATCACGTCCGGCGTGAGATTCCGGATAGATAACTCCTCCGTTCCCTTCACCTCCGATGACCGCCTTGCGCTGCCGCATGGTCTGGACAACGTTAGCCTCGCCGACCTGGGCGTAATAGACTTTGGCACCGAGTTCTCGGGCCATATCGGCGGTCGCCCTCGAGGTGGACAGGTTGATCACGGCATTACCCTTGGTCTTATTCAGAACATGACGGACAGCAATCGTCAGCGTGAGTTCCTCGCCAATTGGCCGACCTTTAGCGTCGACAAGGGCCAGTCGGTCGGCATCGGGGTCACAGGCCATGCCGAGCTCCGCCTTGTGTTTCTTAACCGCGCGACCCAGTTGGCCGAGATTCTCGGCCACCGGCTCCGGTTCATGGACGAATTTGCCGGTTCCCTCGCAGTTGATCTGCTTGACCTTGACCCCCAGCTTCTCCAGTAGCGGCGGCAGGGCGAAAGAGCCAGCGCCATTTATGGCGTCAACTACAACCGTGAGCTTGGCCTTCTTGATTTTTCGGCGGTTGACCGCCTTTAACTTGAGCACACGGTTGATGTGCTTGTCGATCCAGTCCGTCTCGCTACCGATTTTGCCCAGTTTGTCGGTTGGTTTGTACGCAAAATCGTCGTCGGTA
>WJKG01000406.1 GCA_014729205.1 candidate division GN15 bacterium
ATACCTCCCTATCCTCACCCTGCAGGGGGTCGAGGGTAAGCTGTTTCGCCCCATGGCTCTGACCGTCGTATTCGTACTGGTGGGATCGCTCATTCTCTCCTTTACGGTCTTGCCGGCACTGGTGGGAGCCTTGCTCAAGCGCGGCGTGAAGGCCAAGGAACCGCGATTCGTGGACTGGCTGCGTAGTGCTTACCGTCCGTTGCTGACTGCCAGCCTGCGCCACAGCCGAAAGGTGCTGGTCGTAGCTCTGTTGCTGGTAGCTGGAGGGGTCGTGTTGTTTACCCGTTTGGGGGCGGAGTTCGTCCCACGCCTGAGCGAGGGTACCGTGGTGATCAACTTCGTGCGACTGGCCGGTGTTTCTCTCGGCGAATCGGTGGACTACAACAGTCGCATCGAGCGCCTACTCATGGAGCAGTTCCCTGATGAGATTTCCCACATCTGGACCCGTGTTGGAACGGCGGAATTGTCGACTGATCCCATGGGGCTGGAACTGTCCGATATGTTCATCACACTCAACCCCCGCGACCAGTGGCAACGCGCCGCGAATCAGCAAGAGCTGGTGGCGGCACTCGATGCCGAATTGGCAGATATGCCCGGGCAGAACCGCATCTTCACACAACCAATCGAGATGCGTGTGAACGAGATGGTCGCCGGTATTCGCTCCGATATCGGGATCAAGCTTTTTGGAGACGACCTCCTGGTACTGGAGGAGAAGGCCGAAGAGATCGCCACCCTGGTTGAGTTGATAGACGGGGCAGCGGATGTCTCGGTCGAACAGCTCACGGGCCAGCCACAACTGAAGCTATCGGTTGACCGCGAACGGCTGGCTCGCTTTGGTCTGGCCGCCCGAGAGGTCCTGACTGCCATCGAGAGTATCGGCGGGATCACGGTAGGCGAGGTTTTCGAAGGACAACGCCGCTTCGATCTGTCGGTCCGTGTCGACACCACCATGTTCGAGGGACCGGAGGACGTAGATCGGGTGCTCATTCGTTCTGCCGCCGGCAGCATGGTCGGTCTGGACCGTGTGACCACGGCATCGATCGACGAAGGACCGGCGAGCATTACCCGCGAGTGGAGCAAACGGCGCATTGTGATTCAGTGCAATGTACGCGATCGAGACATCGGGACGTTCGTAGACGAACTCCGCACTCGACTTGATAACGACATTTCCCTGCCACAGGACTACTTCATCCGGCTTGGCGGCCAGTTTGAGAACCTCGAGCGAGCGCGTCTGCGGCTGGCCATCGTGGTGCCAATTGCGCTGACTCTCATCTTCGCGCTCTTGTATTGGACCTACAAGTCGGCCCGCGACGCCGCCCTGATCTTCTCTGGTGTGCCGCTGGCTGCCCTGGGCGGTGTGGTTACCCTGGCACTGCGCGGCATGCCTTTCTCCATTTCGGCGGGTGTGGGATTCATTGCGCTATCGGGAATCGCTGTCCTCAATGGACTGGTACTGGTATCCACGATCAAGCGTTACCGCGCTGATGGGATGCCGATACGGGAGGCTGTCACGGAGAGTGCCGTCACGCGCCTACGACCCGTGCTCATGACTGCGCTCGTGGCTGCTCTGGGCTTCGTCCCAATGGCGATATCGACCGGGGTAGGAGCGGAGGTGCAGCGTCCGCTGGCCACGGTGGTTGTGGGTGGTATCCTCACCTCGACCGTACTGACCTTGGTTGTGCTGCCTTCCTTGTACATGACCTTTGGGACGCGAACCCGGTCGGAGCGATAGCGTGATCTAGCGCCACGAATGAACGAACACTCCCTGTAGACAACAGCGACCGACACAGTCCATCATAGACTGGTCGGTCGCTTTTTCGTTGACAATTCAGAGTAGGTCCTATTTACTGGTTACACAGCAGATACCACATACCGATAGGATCGCATGGACCTGTTCTATCAGACCTGCCGTGAGCACGGTCTGAAAATCACACCTCAGCGCGAACAGATTTACAAAGAGATCTGTCGTTCAGCCAAGCACCCAACGGCGGACCAGGTGTATCGAGCCGTGAAACGCCGTATCAGCAGCATCACTCTGGATACTGTGAGCCGGACGCTGCACCTGTTTGTCAAGGCTGGCCTGGTAATATCGGTGGAGAGTTACGGCACTGCGCGCCGCTATGATCCCAATGTGCAGCCGCATCATCACCTGCATTGTACCGAGTGTGGGGGAATCATGGACTTTGAGTACCGACCGTTTGACCGGATCACGGCGCCCGCCCAGGTTGCGGGCGACTTCGAAGTGAGTAGAACACGAGTGGTTGTAAGCGGTATCTGCGCCAATTGTAAGAAGAAACAGAAGCGTAAGGTCCGTTAATCCCAGAAAGGAAGAGGACATGGGAAAGACCGAGGAACACTTGCGGGCAGCATTTGCCGGCGAATCTCAGGCACGGAATAAGTACACCTACTTCGCGGCCGCAGCACGCAAGGAGGGATATCACTATATTGCCAAGCTATTCGAAGAGACGGCCGAGAACGAGCGCCAGCATGCCAAGGATGAGTTTGCCCTGCTCGATGGCGTGGGCGATACAGCAGCGAACTTGAAAGAGGCCATCGAGGGTGAGGCCTATGAGACCATCACCATGTACCCGGAGTTTGCCAAAGATGCCGAGGCGGAGGGTAATATGAAGGCGGCGGCACTGTTCAAGATGATTGCCAAGATCGAGGAGCATCATCGCGATCGTTACGAAAAGCTGCTCAATCGTGTAAAGAACGGCACCGTCTACAAACGCGAGAAACCGATCACGTGGAAATGCAGCGTGTGTGGGTACGTTCACGAAGGGACCGAGCCGCCGAAGAAGTGCCCCAGTTGCCAGCACCCGATGGAGTATTACGAACCGGCCGATTTAGAGTCGGATATCTAAGGAGGCCGTTGTGGCGATATACAAATGTGATGTGTGCGATCATCTTTATGATGAAGCCTCGGAGGGGACACCCTTCGCCGATCTGCCGGATGATTGGGAGTGCCCGGTATGTGGTGCCGCCAAGTCATACTTCAAGAAGGTCGAAGAGACCCCTCAGGACGAGGCTGCAGAGCCAGAGCCATTCAAACCTGCCAAGAGTGCGGAGGACTTCCGTCGCACTTCTGACGAGCAGGAGAAGTACATGGCCGATATCCATGCCATGGCTGAAACAGGTAAATCGGTCATCGAGCCCATGCGAACACCGAAGCCGGTCGCTGGCTGGGACGACATTCTGATTCTGGGCGCCCAGCTGGCGACATTGCCGGTGGAAGCGACGGAAAAGGTCAATCTGCAGACAACCATTGGTCCCCGGGCAAAACACCCGCTGGTGATTGAGATGCCGGTGTATGTCAGCCACATGTCGTTCGGGGCACTGTCCCGGGAAGTCAAGATCGCCATGGCTAAGGGAACGGCTACAGCGAAAACCGCGATGTGTTCCGGCGAGGGCGGCATCATTCCCGAGTCACTGGAGAATGCGTACAACTACATTTTCGAATACGTCCCCAATCAGTACAGTGCCACCGATGAGAACTTCGCCCGCGTGGCTGCCGTCGAGCTGAAGTTTGGACAGTCGACAAAGCCGGGCATGGGGGGGCACTTGCCCGGAGCCAAGGTCACTGGTGAAATTGCCAAGGTGCGTGGCAAACCCGAAGGAGAGGACATAATCAGCCCATCGGGCTTCGCAGACATACGTTC
>WJKG01000407.1 GCA_014729205.1 candidate division GN15 bacterium
TGGCTGAGGCGTTCATTGTGTATTTCTGCGATGAGATCGACAGCAAGATGGGTGCGTTTGCACGGATCCGCGAAAAGCACGGGGGGGCGGGCTGGTCCGACTGGGTGAAGATGCTGGACCGATTCTTGTATTTTGGACGGGAGAAGCTGTAGCTCGTGGCACCGGAGAGTGATATTGTCCTGGAGCTTGAGAGCCTCTCGCGCTCGATCAGTGTGAATGGCGAGTCCAGGTGTGTTGTGGACGATATCAGTTTTCGATTCACATCGGGGCAAGTGTATACCATTGTGGGGCCCTCGGGGGCGGGTAAGTCTTCATTGCTGAGGTTGATCAATCGGCTGGATGAGCCGAGCTCGGGCCGAGTGTTGCTTCGGGGGACACCAACAGAGCTGCTGGCACCTCGGAATTGCGGAGACGGGTTGGGTTCCTGTTCCAGCGGCCACACCTGTTCGAGGGGACGGTAGCTGATAATCTCCGCTATGCTGAATCGGAGTTGAGCGATCAGCGGATCCGCGAGCTCATTGCATTGGCACGTGTGCCACAGGCATTGATCGGGGCCGATGCGGCCTCACTCTCGGTGGGTGAGGCGCAGCGAGTGGCGCTGGCACGGTTGCTGGCTCTGGAGCCTGAGGTCATCCTGCTGGATGAGCCCACATCAGCTCTGGATCCGACATTGACCGAGGGTATCGAGGCGACCGTTCGCGATCTGGTTGCCCGGGATGGAGCTTCGCTGATCCTGGTGAGTCATGACCCGTTGCAAGCGATCCGGATGGGGGGGACGGTGTTGCTGGTATCTGAAGGACGGCTGGCTGAATCGGGACCGGCACGGCAGGTGATTGAGGCGCCGCAGTCAGAAGAGGGCAGGCGATACAAAGAGCGGAGATACGATGCTGACTCCTGATTACATTCACGTCCTTTACTCGCTGGCGCTGGTGCTGGTGGCGATTGGGGTGACTGTCTGGTGGCGGATCCCCGTGACAAAGGAGATCACGCTGGGGCCGGTGCGGGCGTTCGTGCAGTTGGTGGCCGTGGGGTATGCGCTGACATTCCTGTTCGAGCCCGGTCGGTCGTGGATGATTGTGCCGGTGTTGCTGATCATGACCTCAGTGGGGGCGTACGCGGCTGCGGGACGGGTGAAGAGGCTCAGGGGAGCCTATGGCGTGACGTTTGCGTCGATACTGATCGGTTCGGCAGTAACCCTGGGGTTGATGCTGGCGCTGCCGATTATCGAGTTCGAGGCGCGGGTGGTGATACCGCTATCGGGCATGATTATATCCAATGCGATGAATGCGTCGGCAATTACGATCAATCGATTTGCGGCCGATATGCGTTCGCATCGGTTGGCGGTGGAGACTTCATTGTCGTTGGGGAAGGGGTGGCGCGAGGCGAGCCGTCCATTTCAGCGCGAGGCTGTCATGGCGGGGATGATTGCGATCTTGAATTTCATGAAGACGGTGGGGATAGTGGCGTTGCCGGGGGCGATGACGGGGATGATCTTAGGGGGTGCGGAGCCACTCGACGCGGCATTGGTTCAGTTGATTGTGACTTTTATGATTCTCTCGGCGATGTCGGTGACTTCGGCGCTGACGGTCGAGTTTACGGTCCGGAGGTTCTTTACGGGTTCTGATCAGTTGCGGGCCGATGTATAGTGGTTGCTCACCTTGGATTTTGGTGGTCGGAGGGCGCTGATACAAGGGTTAGAATTTGGGCTTGTCTTTTTTTGAGGATATGATATTTTTGGGAATGCCCCGGGGCGAAAGCCGGGCGGGTTGTTCTTATTTGCGGAGAGGTGGCCGAGAGGCTGAAGGCGGCGGATTGCTAATCCGTTATAGGGGTATCACCTCTATCCAGGGTTCGAATCCCTGCCTCTCCGCCATTTTTCATCGTTTTGTCTGGGGGCTGTCAATGTACAGTGTTTTCATAGCAGAGCCAGATTATCGTGTCGGACACGTATGGCAGGTGAAGCAGGCCGGTGTAAATGGGCGTCACAAGGCCCCAGCAAACCTCTCGGGATTCCTGATAGGAAAGCGCGGAAAACGGGGTCGGTTCTTGCAGTAAATTATCCGACATTGTGTCGCGGGTTGTGAGGGGTAAGTTCTGGCGGGGAACATGCATACCGTAGCTTCGCAGTACCTCGGCATGTGAGGTGTGGAGGTCGACCTTCCTTCAGGTACCTTCGGCATGCTGATATCGTACGCTACTGAGCATAGAAGAACCCGGCCGTCATAGAGATGGCCGGGTTCTCGCCTTAAGGTGCCTTTCCTGGCTGAATTGCCCTACTTACGGGCAGGGAGGTGGCGCTGTACCACCGCCGAACAGGTAGCTTACCAGGAAAGTGAGATCGGTGATATCCGGTCCGCTGCCATCGCCGTTGGCGTCAGCCTGCTCAAGGCATGGTGGCGCCGAGCCTCCTCCGAACAGGTAGTTCACGAAGAAGGTCAGGTCGGTGATGTCCGGTCCGGAACCGTCATTGTTGATGTCGCCTCGAATCACGCAGCAGCTTGGGCAGCAGTGTTCGACTCGAAGCTCCATCCAGTCGACCTCGGTATCGTCCTGTATGCGGATATCGAAGTCACCATCGTGCAGCGTTGCCAGCACATTAGTAACACCCAGTGCACTCGGTGGGAGATTCTCCAGATCAAGGCAGACTGTTATCGTGTCGCCGGTGCTCCAGACCGAATCGGTGCCACCGGTGGCAAGAGCTACGAGATCGTTCATGGAGATTCCCCAGACGGCTTGTCCGTCCTCGAAGAACGCAAGCGCATCGGTATCAGGTATGGCGCCGGTTGCGGCAACGCGAAGACACAACTGTCCTCCCTGCACGCAACAGGTGGTGTCAAAGAAATCGGAGAACGTGTGTCCCCAGCACTGGTTGGTTAGTGCCGAGTCGAAGAAGTGCGTCGCTCCGAGCGGACAGGTCATCGCCGGAAGCAGGTCAGCGCCCGGGCTAGATGGTTCCGGTCCAGAGAAGTTGTCCATGGTACCCGCTACCTGTGCGGATGAGGTCAGGTTGTACTGGCAGTCATCCTCGACGTTGCCGAAGTTCACTCCGGTGATAACACCCGATACGGTAACATCGTGATACACGGTCGGTGGGTACGTTTGTACCCAGCCGCTGGTAACAGTTTCAGTAACCCGATAGGCTCCTGGTGCCAACCCGGTAAACGAGTACTCGCCAGCGGCATTGGTAGTAGTTGAGGCTATGAACGTAGTCCCTTGATAGAGAGAGATCGACCATCCAGCCAACGGCGGTTCGCCGGTATCCCACTCTCCATCGCAATCGAGATCGTGCCACTTGTAGCCATTGATCTCATTTGAGCTGCCACAGCAGTGACCCAGGTGGGCTGCGTGGATAGTCTGATCGGTAGCATCGACGACGCCATCGCAGTTATAGTCGTTGCACAGGGCACCCGAACTCAGGAAGTCGGTATCTGTGACACACAGGTCACCGTCGATATCCAGGAACCTCGCGTCGAGGTTTCGGCAGGGGTCACCGTTGACGTACAACGTGGCTTCACAGCCGATACAATCCTGACTGCCGGCGGCGGGATTGAAGAAATGCTGGCCGGTAGCCGGGTCACACGAGTCCGGATACACGATCGGCCAGTTGTCGACGCCAGTTGAATCCGGGCACGAGTTCGTAGGGCAATCGCTGAAGTCGATCCACATATTGGGATCGCAGACAGGGTTACCGCAGCTGTCCGTGACGGTCACGACGTGAGTAATGTCGCCCTGGGGGCAGATGACCATGCACGGGTCGGTTGTGACACTGTCGCAGAAGGGGGCTCCTGGCTGACAGCCGCCGTTGTCGCAACAGTGGTCGAGATGGGCCGTGTGGATGGCCTGGTCGTCGGCATTGACGGTCCCGTCGCAGTTGTAATCGTTGCATAGAAGTTGATTGCCGAGCCAGTCATCCGGGTAGACGCATAAGTCGCCCGTGACATCCAGGAACTTCGCGTCGAGGTTCCGGCAGGGGTCACCGTTGACGTACAGCGTAGCCTCACAGCCGATACAATCCTGACTGCCGGCGGCGGGATTGAAGAAATGCTCGCCGGTGGCTGGATTGCACGAATCAGGGAGGACCTGGGGCCAACTGCTGGTCGGGTCCTGACAGGGGACTGTGGGGCAATCGCTGAAGTCAAGATACACGCCACCTGAGAGATCGCAAACGGGGTTGCCGCAGCTGTCTTTGACAGTAACGACGTGAGTAATGTCGCCTTTAGGGCAGATCACGATGCACGGGTCGGTTGTAACACTGTCGCAGAAGGGGGCTCCTGGCTGACAGCCGCCGTTGTCGCAACAGTGGTCGAGATGGGCAGTGTGGATGGCCTGGTCGTCGGCATTGACGGTCCCGTCGCAGTTGTAATCGTTGCATAGAAGTTGATTACCGAGCCAGTCATCCGGGTAGACACATAAGTCGCCCGTGACATCCAGGAACTTGGGTATCAAGTCGCGGCACACAGAGCCATTGACGATAAGCGTTCCGGAACAATCAACGCAGTCCTGACTGCCGGCGGCGGGATTGAAGAAGTGCTCGCCGGTGGCTGGGTCGCACGAATCAGGAAGGACCTGGGGCCAACTGCTGGTCGGGTCCTGACAGGGGACGCTCGGGCAGTTGCTGAAGTCCATGTACACGCCACCTGAGAGATCACAAACGGGATTGCCGCAGCTGTCTTTGACAGTAACGACGTGAGTGATGTCGCCTTTAGGGCAGATCACGACGCACGGGTCGGTTGTGACACTGTCACAGAAGGCATCTCCGGGAGGACAACCAGTATTATCACAACAATGCGTGGTATGTGCCTGATGAAGAGCCAGGTCGGTGGAGTCGACAGAGCCATCGCAGTTGTAATCGTTGCATGAGGCCGCGAACCAGTCGTCGGACCCAACGCAGAAGTCGCCATTGTTGTCCAGGTGTTTGACCACTACTTCGCCGCAGGCCCCGCCGCCCACATAGAGGACGCCGAAGCAGTCGATGCAATCGGGGTTGCCTGACTTTGGATGGAAGAAGTGCTCACCGGTTGTCGGGTCACACGAGTCAGGGAAGATGCGTGGCCAGTCGGGATGGGAATTGGGACACGGCGTAGCCTGGCATGCATTCAACTCGACATACGTGGAATCATCGCAGACCGGATTGCCACAGCTGTCGACCAGTGTTACTACCCAGGGGATGTCACCATTGGGGCAGACAACCATGCAGGGGTCGTAGATTGTGCTGTCGCAACTCGGTCCGGGGTTGGCCAGATCGCAGTCGTAGGCGTTGCCGAAGTCGAGACCGGCGATGACCTGTCCTGCACCCAGGGTGACATTGTAGCTGCCACCGGGAGGACATACCTGAGCGTATGGAGTCTGCGGAACTTCGGTGACCGTGTAGGTACCAGCCGGAATACCGGTGAAGTAGTAGTTGCCGAGTGAATCGGTAGTTGTACTGTAGCCACCGGGGGAGACGTTTATGGTCCAGCCACCGAGCTTGGGTTCGTTGCTCTGCCGTACACAGTCGGCGTTATAGTCGAACCACTTGAAGCCGGTAAGGCTGCCGGTGGAGTCGCAGCAGGCGAGTTCCTCTACACCCAGGCCATCGGCGGTGACATGGCCGGCAAGGTTGAGACCGGCCGCGACTGCCTGCAGATTGTAGGCTTCAACGCGAATGCAGTTCTGACCTGCCTGAAAGAGCGACTGATCAGTCTCCAGGTGGGTAGTCGGGGTGGCGGTACCAAACGAACCGGCCGGGGTGGAGACGATTGGTGTGCCATTGAGATAGACCACGGCGCTGTCATCAGCGCGCAGTTCGACGAAGAGTTCGGCGTTAGTGAAGCCCTGTTCGAGACAGAAACAGAGTTCGTAGCAGTACAGTCCATTGACGTCGTTGGTCGGATCGGTGTAGGCACTGATCCAACTGCTGTTGGAAAGCGCCGGTTGCCATGCACCATAGGTGGCAATGACATTAGCCGGTCGTGGTTCGCCGGTGAGCGGATCCGGGTCGCAAGTGACTGTCCAATTGGGGTCCCATGTTCCCGGGGGATAGAGACTACCGGAAGTGTGGTCCCAGCCCGTATTGATAGTCAGTGTATCGACCAGGCACGTATCGGTGGGGGGGCCGCAGCAGTGGTCGATGTGATCTGTGAATATCTGCTGGTCATCTGCAGTCAAGACACCGTCGCAGTTATAGTCATTGCACGGCAAGGCCGGGAACCAGTCGTCTTGTGTAACGCATTCGTCGCCATTGGTGCTCAAGAATCGAGCGCGTACAGGCTGACAGAACTGTCCGTTGACATAGAGGTCGGGAAGGCAGTTGGCGCAATCCACGGCGTAGGCTTTGATCTTGAAGATGTGCTCGCCCGTGGCCGCATCGCAGCTGACAGGGTAGACGATAGGCCAGTCGGTCTGGGTGGAACATGGTGTGGCAAAGCAATTGGTGAAGTCGAGCCACAGGTTGGGATCGCAGACGGGATCGCCGCAGCTGTCTTTGACAGTGACCGTGAAGGTAAGATCACCTGCCGGGCATATGAGCAGGCATTGGTCGAAAGACACGCTGTCGCAGTAGGGATCAGGACAGCTGGCCTGGACGGATCCCGGGGCACTGATCACAAAGAGTGCCAGGAGGATCCCGCCACAAAGGAGAGATACATGTTTCATGGTTACTCCATTATCCATGTGTGGACATATAGGTTCGTTATTGAGCAGACTGATTGCCGCATGCGGGACAACAGCAATTCCCTGCTTGTGGTGCTGGTTGTCTTTTGGTGCTGGACCACTGAGTGCTTTTGTTTAATATGCAGTTCATGGACCTAATTAGTCAAGAATAATCTTGCATTCGTTCTGACATTTGTTGATTGGCGCTGATTGCCTGCCGGTTTGGAGTATGGAACGATTGTTTCGAGGCGTCAGGCTTCGGTGTGGTAGTTGGTGATGCCTGGTCCGATCCAGTTCTACGGTTCGCAGGCGTGTACTATCTTGCTTTTTGTCCTTGGCAAGTACCGGCTGGTGTTGCCGTAGTAGTTTGGCAGGAGCGGGCGGTTGACTCGACTGGATTCGGTGGCTACGCCAGTGGATATCAGGAGTTCGTTGTGACCGAAGGGGTGATTCCACCACCGCCGGCTCCAACGACACTTCCGGTTGATACGGTGAGTCAGTACACACTCAAACTACTGTGGAACACTGTCAACGAGGCGGCAGACTACGATGTGCAGTATGGCACCGACTCGACCTTTGCCGCGGGACCATCGACAGTGGAAATCCTCTCATTGACGGATACCTCGTTATCGATACCGCGTCCTACGAGTGCGACCGTGTATTGGCGGGTACGCGCGTGTAACGCAGGTGGCTGTTCGGGCTGGACCGAGGGGGACTCGGTGATCTTTGTAGCGACACAGTGTATTACGAACCTGGCAGTGGATGTCGCCGCCGATACGACACAGGTGGAGCAGTATGAGGACTACTCCATGTCGGCGACGCTGGCGGGCAATTGCGATGATCCGGTCAGTGGTGCCTGGTGGGTGATCAGGGGGACGGATACGACTGCGTATTCGTTCTCATATGACAGCTTGTACGTGTCGGCGGTGCTGAACTCGCCGTTGTTGCCGACAGCAGACACCGGTGTGTACCGAGTACAGGTGTTTGCCGTGGGTAATTCGGATACGGTGTTGGCCGATGAGGTTGCCTATGAGGTGACGGCGCCACCACCGCTGGTGCCATATCAGATGACGGTGACATCGTCGGCAACCGCGCTTCCGGGCGACGGTGTGTCGACGGCAACGATTCAGGTAACTGTGCGCGACAGCCTGGGTGCGCGGGTGTGGGCGGATACCGGCACGAGTGTGGACCTGCAGTTGACGGGCTCGGGTTTGGTCGATGAGACACCGGATACGACAATTGCGGGCCGGGTGAGTTTCGTCTACACGGCAGGAAGCGGCATTGACACGGTTTGGCTGGTAGCAGTCTCGGATCCGCTGGTGCGTGACAGCGTGCGGATTATTCTGACGGCGGACGAGTTTTCGCGACTCAAGGAGCATTTTGTGGCCCTGATGGCCAGACTGGACACGCTTCGGCTGCACTACATCCCGGGTACGCCGGTCCTGTCGAGCCAGTATGCGACTGATTCGTTGTGGAGTTTCTATACGAATCGGATTGATATCGCTTCGCCGGCGGTGACCGATACGGCGGCGTTCCGCCGAGCGATACTCGGTCTGGAGGCGGTGCTCCAGTACTACCATCACCCGAGCTATCCCTGGTATGACAACGATGATGACTTCACGCTGACCTACA
>WJKG01000408.1 GCA_014729205.1 candidate division GN15 bacterium
ATCTGTATGTTGATTTCGGCGAGCCAGTTGACACCACCCTGCTGACACCGGAAACGTTCACGCTTTTCAATGAGTCCGAAGTCGCCGTTCCACTAACCTGGCAATCAGACAATCCGTTCAGCCTCAAGCTGATTCCTCAGGCCCTGACTGAGGCCGAGACATACACGCTGGAAGTGGTGGAGTTTGAGATTGGCGATCTGGCTGGGAACCTGCTGGGAGACTCACTGACCGAATACGGCTTTTCGACTTACGATCCCGAGGAGCTTGGCTCCATTTCCGGTACGGCGTCAATCACGCTCCCGGGCTTTGAAACCGCCCCGTTCGAGTTGACTTTTACCCGCGTATCCGACGAGTCCGAGTTCGAGTTGACGGTGTCAGGAAGCAGCTTCAATGTGACCGTCCCGCCCGGCAAGTATCTCCTGCACGGCTTCGCGGACGATGACGCCGATGGTGAGCGCGACCTTGGTGCCATTCACCCCGAGCGCTATGCCGAGCCAATTGACTGGTATCCGGATACTATAGCTGTCCGCGCCCGATTCGAGACGGCTGGTATTGACTTCATCATTCAGTAACCAGGGAAATGCTCACAAAGAAACGGCCGAGATAGCATATCCCGGCCGTCTGCAATCCGCGAATGCGGATATGACATCTTCCGATGTTTACTAGCCCTGCATCTGGCCCCAAATCTTGAGGGTCACGCGGCGATTTTTACTCGCCGAACCGCGCTCGTCGGGCATGGCTACGGGGCGTTCCTCACCGTAGGAGATGATGAACATACGGTAGAGTGAGGTGCCGAAGCGATCAGCCAGGTACCGCTTGGCTGCCTGGGCACGCTTTTCACCGAGCATAAGGTTGTATTTGGCGTTGCCGGTGCGGTCAGCATGACCGGCGATCTCTATCAAAGAACCCGGGTTCTGCTCCAGGACTTCACCAGCCTCGTTGAGCACCATCGCGGCGGCATCGGTAACATCCCAGGAGTCGAACTCGAAGTTGATCTCGCCGGACCAGATTACCTGATAGTTCTCAAAGCCCTTGGCTTCGTTGACCGCCATTTCGACCCGGCTGGAGAGCTTGTCGGCCAGGTCACGCAGCTTGGCAATTTCCTGTTCGGTGTCCGACTCGACATTGTTGATCTTTGCGTTCATCCGTGATTCAGACTCTTGGATTTGCTGATCGACATAGCTCTGTTTGACGCCGCAACCAACCACCGCCAGCATCAGAACCGCGATCAGAACGAGTTGAAGTCCCTTCATACCAAATACCCTTTCCTTAGATTTATGAACACTCAAGACAATACATCGCAACCATCATCGCCCAAGGTAGCCGCCGGCCCCAACTAACGCAAGCAAAATTATCCTGCCCAACAGGGTTATCACATTGTCACATCACTGCTTAACAGCGCCGGCAGTAATTCCTGAGACCACTTGTCGCTGCAGAAACGCAAACAGTATCAATACCGGTAGTACAGCAATTGATGACCCGGCCATGAGGTGTTGCCAGTCAATTGCCTGGTGTCCCTGCAGCAGGGCAAGGCCAACCGGGAGCGTCCGAAGCTCATCACTGGAAGTCAAAATGAATGGGAAAAGAAACGCGTTCCAGTTAGTGAAAAACACCTGAATAGCCAGGACCGCCAAAGCCGGTTTGCACAGTGGCATAACCACCTGAAAAAGAATGCGGAACTCTCCGGCCCCATCTATGCGCGCCGCCTCTTCCATAGAGGGTGGGATAGACTCAATGTACTGCTTGACGAGGAATACGCCAATCGGGTTCACCAGCCACGGAAGTATGAGGGCGAAATAGGTATCGTACATACCCGTGCGGACCATCAGGACGTACATAGGGATAATGACAATATGCACCGGGATCATCAGGACCAGAATCACCGATATGAAAAGCAACTTGTTGCTCAAGCTGCGGTAACGCGCCAGCGTGTAGGCCACCATGAAACAGAACAGGATGTTACCGCCAACGACCACCGCCGCGACCAGGCTCGAGTTGACCAGGTAGCGCCCCATCCCCGATGATGTGAACAGATCAGCATAGTTGCCGAGCGTTATCGCTGTCGATGCCAGCCGTTCAAAGCCGATTCCTCCCGGCCCCAGCAATGAGACGCGGAACATCCACAACAACGGAAAGATCATTATCCCCAGGATGATGATCGATGCCGCATAGCGGAGTGTCACCGACAATGGGCTGGATCGTCTTACCATAGGGGAGCTTTCCTTCGGAGCAGGAGGAACTGAGCCACTGAAAAGATCGCGATAATGATCAGGAGGATGTAAGCGGCAGCCGATGCGTATCCAAAGGCGAACTCGGTAGTCAGACCCCGCTCGTAGATGAAGTACACAGCCGTCATAGTGTCAAACTTGCCCTTGGTCATTACGAAGATCTCGATAAACACCTGGAACGACTTGATCGAGTTGATCACCAGTACGAACAGCATGGTCGGCTTGAGCAGTGGCAGGGTGATACTGAAGAACTGGCGGATTCGTCCCGCGCCACTGATCTCGGCGGCTTCATAAAGCTCGTCGGGGATGGCTTTCAGCCCTGACAGAAACACCAGCATATAGTAGCCAACCGACATCCAGACATCCATGGCCATAATGGCATACAGGGCCGTACCCGAATCCTGCAGGAAACCATACTCCGGTGTCGTCAATCCTATCATCTCCGCAAGCATAGCCACGTAGCCTCCCCGTTGATACAAACTGGTGAAGATCAGCGAAATCACCACCAGCGATGTAATCGACGGCACGAAGTATCCCGATCGAAAGAGCCCCCGCCCGGGAAACTTCCGGTTCAGAAGCAGGGCCATCGCAAGGGAAATGACGGTTGTGAAGGGGATAGTCCCGATAACGAAGATGAACGTGTTTTCAAGAGCGCTTATGAAGTCCGGGTCAGAAAGCAACTGTTTGAAGTTCTCCAGCCCCACCCAGTGCCATTCCGGCTCCAGCAGTTGATAATCGGTGAATCCGACAATGAGCGAGTAGATGACAGGGAAAAGCCAGAACGCCCCGAAAGTGATCAGCCAGGGCAGGGCCAGCAACCAGGCAGTCGAGCGGGAGAGCCTCATTCAGCCTTCAACTGTCTCACCTTCAACGCCGCTTTGCGGAGCGGTTCCGCGACCAGACCAGAGCCAAACAACGCCTCCTCGACGGCCTCTTCTATGGCGGCCTCGATCTTCACCCAGTTCGGATCGACTGGCGGATGCTTGGCCAACTTGATTTGTTTGATAAAGGTCTGAAAGTGAATGTTGGAGGTGAAGTACTCATCTTCTTGAGCCGTCAAACTCGAGGGGTTCGCAGCCTGAGCCGCCTTACAGAACCGAACCTGGTTCTTTGGTGCGGTGATGAAGTCAATCAGTTTCATGGCGGCCTCTTTGTTCTCGGAAGCCGCGTTGATCGCCAGGAATTCGCCACCCATGAATGAGAATCCCGGAAACTTAGGGCCCGGTATGAGCATCGAGGTCAACTCTATATCGCGATTCTCCTTCTTGATGCGCTTGAGCAACCAGTCTCCAGAGATCACATAGCCAATCTTCCCATCCAGGAATGCATCCTCAAGACCGCGTTGGTTGGCAACATAGCCGACATGTTCATGCAGCCACTTGTACTTGCGGAGGCCCTCAATTCCCGGCATAGCTGCCAGCAACACATACTTGCCATCGTCGCTATATATCTTGCCACCATAGGACCAGAAGAACGGAAGGAACTTCTTGTACAACCGGTGCTTTTCCGGGGCGTTGGAGCCCCAGCCGTAAATATCGTCTCCAAGAGCGTCGACCTTCTGTGTCGACGAAACCAGATCCGGGAAATTGATCGGCACAAAGTCCTCGTCGTGTCCCGCTCGATCGAGCAGGTCTCGATTGGCGAACATAACGCGTGTTCCCAGAATCCACGGTTTGGCGTAGACCTTATCCCGGTAAGTTGCCATGCCCCAGCCCTGAAACTCTGAGCTGTCATCGACAATGTACTCAGTGATGTCAGCAAGCTGATTCTTGTCGGCAAACTGAGCGATCCAGTCGGAGCCGAGCTCGAGCACATCGGGACCGCTGCCGGAGGCCAGCGATATAACTATCTTCTCATGGCCATTCGCCCAGGTGAGATCACGAAGCTCTACCTCTATATCGGGGTTGGCCTCTTCGAACTCGGTGACCATGGACTCGATCACCGGTTTGATATCAGAGTCGGTCCAGAATTGCCACCACTCAATGGTGACACCCATCGCGCTCGAGGCACCAGTCAGGCAAATCAAAAGGGCAAGGGCAATTCGTTTCATTTTGTAAAGCACTTTCTCATCGGTCTTTGGTTTGCAGGACATCGCGTTCCATGCCGGATAACAAAGCTCTCTCGGGCGGATTGGTCAAGAAAAACAACTTTTTGTTGATAGTTGGGGCCGGTGGTGCCCATGTTGGCCGCATGTTGCTGAACCTGGCACTCATCATTGCCGCCTCCACCGCCTGGTTTGATATGGATCGCCTGCCGACGCTGATAGCATCGGTCATCGCGATTGGTATCGTGGCCTACGCGGTCCTTCGCCACAAACATGGTCGCAAGTTCCGGATGCGCGAGATCGCCGGCCTGAGTGCGCTCGATAACGCCGTCGGTCGCGCCACCGAGATGGCACGGCCTGTTCTCTATACACCCGGATGGGGCGGGGATATCCAGAGGCCGACCACTATCGCCAGTATGAATGTACTCAGTCATGTGGCGGCGCGAACGGCGCAGTACAATTGTGACCTGGTCTATCCGACCCACGATCCGGTCATCATGGCCGTTGCCCAGGAAGTCGTGCGCGAGGCCTACGCCGATGCCGGCTATGTCGAGCGCTTCAAGAGTGACAACATTACTTACGTCACCTCGTCGCAGTTCGGTTATGCGGCCGCGGTCGACGGGATGATTTCGCGTGTCAAGCCGGCCTCCATCTTCCTGTTAGGTACCTTCGAGGCAGAGTCGCTGATTCTGGCTGAGACGGGCAATTCGATAGGCGCCATCCAGATCGCCGGTACCGACTCAACCATTCAGCTCTCGTTCTTCATTGTGGCCTGCGACTACACTTTGATCGGCGAGGAGCTTTTTGCCGCCTCCGGATACCTTTCACAGGATGAGTCGATTCTCGCATCGGTTCAGGCGCAGGACATTATGAAGGTCGTGATAGCAGTCTTTCTGGTGGTCGCAACTATTGCCGCCACACTCACGGCGACCGGGCTGGTTGATCTTGGCGAATGGTGGATGTTCTGATGGATCGCAAGGTTGCCCTGGCCATATGCTTCGTGTTCGGCGTTGTAATGTTCATTCAGTACTTCTCCGGCAGCTCTCTGGCCCGCCAGGTGAATCAGTCAATCCTCGAATACTGGCAGATCGTTTTTGCCTTCACTTTGGTGGTTGGTATTGTGGGCGTCGTGCGCACCAACGTTCAACGAATCAACAAGCGCGATGACGTCTTTTTCCGGATTGTCACTCTCGCGGGAATCATCATTATGCCGGTAGTGGCCCTCATCTGGGGCATCAAGGCGGATACACCCTTCATGTGGATGTTCGAGAATATCCAGGCGCCCATGCAGGCGACGGTCTTTGCGCTGCTCGCCTTCTTTGTCGCGTCGGCTTCGTTTCGCGGGTTCCGGGCGCGCTCTGTCCAAGCAACAGTGTTGCTTGTATCAGCCTCGATAATCCTCCTCTCACGAAGTGCCCTTGGGGGAATCCTCGCTGACGAGATCCCACAGTTCGCGGAATGGATGCGCAATTACCCCTCGATGTCCGCACGTCGTGCCATTCTCATAGGCATTGGCCTGGGTTCGATTACAACCTCGCTGCGCGTCATCCTCGGCATCGAACGCACCTGGCTGGGAGGTCGCCGATGAAGCGGCTTCACTCACGACACTGGGTCTTTCTCGGCCTGCTGGTGGTGATCACGGCCGCGATGCTCCTTCGAGTACCCATGCAGCTGCGGACTTCGCCGGAAACGCAAAGGATGTTCGACTACCTTGACCAGCTCCCGGAAGGGTCGGTAATACTCGTGTCGTTTGATCATGAGGCGTCTTCATTGCCGGAAATCCGACCCATTGCCGAAGCACTGCTGCGTCACGCTTTCGAACGTGATCACAAGCTCATAGGCATGGCACTGCTGGCTGAGGGAACAGTCATCGGTTACCGCTTGATGGAGCAGGTGGCCGAGGAGTACGCCCGCGAGTATGGCGAAGACTACGTCTACCTGGGTTTCAAACCGCAGTTTATCGCGGCTATTCTCTCGATGGGGGAGTCAATCCCCGCCACATTCCCGGAAGACTACCTGGGTTCGCCCTACGCCACGCTGCCACTTGCTCAGAAAGTGAGTAGCTATGATGATGTCGCCGGGGTGCTCTCCATCACCGATGGATCCCTGACCACCCACTGGATAGAATATGGCGGTGCGCGCTACAACCTGCGAGTTATGGCCGGTGTCACCGCGGCTATGGTGACGACGTACGATCCATACGTCTCTTCCGGACAGATGCACGCCATGATCGGTGGCCTTCGCGGTGCGGCGGAATATGAGCAATTGATCGACGTCGGAGGCGGTGGGTTGCGCGGAATGCTGGCCCAGTCAACGGCTCATCTCTACATCCTGTTGTTAGTCATTATCGGCAATGTCCTTTACTGGCGGGAGAAGAAGAACAAAGCGGGGAAGAGGTAGACATGGATATTGGCACCATTATCGCAGGCGTGCTCACGCTGGCCATTCTGACATTCCTGTATCGCGATAATCCAATCTACAAGTTCGCTGAGTCGCTGCTCATTGGGGTTTCCATCGGCTACACGCTCGTGATTGTGTGGTCGACAACTCTCATGGATATCCTCTTTCGACCGCTATTGAATGCCGGCCAATTGGCGCTTGTCGTACCGCTCGTCCTCGGGCTACTCATGTTCAGCAGGTTTCATCCGCGCACAGCCTCACTGTCACGCCTTCCGATTGCAGTTATGATCGGTTCCGGCGCCGGCGTCGCTATACCAGTGATGCTTGAGGCGCGTACCCTGCGTCAGATGACAGCCACGGTCGGTCCGCTCGTTTCCGACGGGACCTTTGACTTTTCCGTCCTCGTTGTCCTGGTCGGCGTGCTCACCACGTTGTCGTACTTCTACTTCAGTCGTGAGCACGAGGGTTTCTTCGGCCGTGTGTCAAAGGTCGGCACCTATTTTCTCATGATCTTCTTCGGGACCACATTCGGCTACACTGTCATGTCCCGTATGTCGACCTTCATTGGCCGTATGGAGTTCCTGCTGACCGACTTCCTGCACATCACGAAATGATTGACTGATTGTGTTTTAGCCCTACCATAGGACTGACATGATCTGCCCCAAATGCAAGCTCAAGATGCACGAACTCAAGCGCTCGTATCACAAACAGCGCAAATGGACATGCCGCCGATGTGGCCTGGTGCGATTTGAGCGTCCGCCGAACCGACAGCGTCGGCAACGAGATCGCCGATGAACCACGAAACCCGACCAAGACCCGCACGTACACAGTTATAATATGATCCCGGAAGAACAGTCGACCGAAACGCAGGGTGAATCGAGTCTGGCCGAGGTACGTGTCGGGACCTCCGGCTACAGCTTCGAGGACTGGCGCGGTG
>WJKG01000409.1 GCA_014729205.1 candidate division GN15 bacterium
GAATGCAGTTGACGAATCCACACCCGGCATCCAGGATTTGCTCCACGTACCACTTGGTCGCTTCCTCGGAGCCAACCGGCAGGTAGTTGACGACTACATCGGTCTTGGTATCTTTCAGTAACTTCACGATATCGACAGTATCGCCTGGAGCCTTCTCGATGATCTGCGAGAGGTAGTGCCCGAGACCATCGTGGGTCATCCCGCGCTGCACAGTAATACCGCTCTTGGGGACATCGCAGAACTTGAAGGTGTTGTTCGGTTCGGTAAAGATCGCCTCGGAGAGGTCCTTGCCGACCTTGTTGGAATCGATATCGATGGCGGCAGAAAATTCGACGTCGCGGATGTGATACCCGCCGAGATTGACATGCATCAGGCCCGGGATCTCATCTTCCTCCGAGGCCTTCTTATAATACTCGACACCCTGTACCAGTGAAGAGGCACAGTTGCCGACACCAATGATCGCTACCCGTACTTTAGGCATATCCTTCCTTCCTGTGTTTCGAAACGAAAGTGACTTCGTGTCGTGTTCAGCAGCCCGAATATATCCGTGCCCGGAGCTACCGTCAAATGGTAAGCCAGGAATTGCTTGTGAATTGGACTAATAGTTAGTATTATCTGACTATCTGGTCACTAACGCAATACTATTGGTATGTCACATTGCAGACACAGATGAGTACCATTGACGAGAATCTTGTCGCGCAACTCGTCGCCGACGGGGTCGTGACCGACACCCTCAGGCGTCTGGCCCCGGACAAGAAGATGCGCCTATACCAGGTGGCACTGCGGTTGTTCGCCGAGTATGGTCATGACGGATTGTCTATTGACCACTACTGCCAGGAGGCGGGGATTTCCAAGGGGTCGTTCTTTCAATACTTTCCGTCAAAGAGCCACCTTCTGGAGTTTGCGATTCTGGTATTCGATGATTACCTGGAATTGCTCGCCTCGGAGATCCGCCGGCATGATCCGGGAGGTACCGCGCGTCAGCGACTACTTTATTTGCACCAGGCGCTCGTGGTCAATACCCGGCTTCATCGCATCGAACAACAGTTCTACCTGTTTTTGACCCATTCAGTGCATCACTCGCAGGTGGCACTGGAGGACTTTGATATCGAGCGCCACTTGCACAGCTATGTGCAGGAGATTATCGAGCAGGGCGAGGGCAGTGGTGAGATCCGGCAGGATTTCGACGTGCGACTGACCGGCTACATTGTCTCGGCGATAATCAGTGCCCTGCTGACGCATCAGTTCGCCGGCCGACCGGTGCCCCGGCACCAGATCGGCGACTTGATGATCAGTTTCTTGTTCGATGGCATTCGGGGGTGACTGAGCGCTTCAGTAACGGCGTCTGCTTACAGCGTGTCTGCCTCGACAATGCGCCTTACGCGGATGTCGACCTTGTCGAAATCCTTCAAAGCAGTCAGCGCTTTGATGCCACTCACGTCAGCCCCGCTTAGAACTTCCAGAGTCCTTCGCAGATGACTTTTTCACGCGGTTTGCGGGTGCGTGGCGACTCGTCTTTCTTGCGTGTATGCTCGTCCAGGGACTCGATTGGCCCCTTGTAGCCCAGGCTCACGACACAGAGCACCTCGAAATCATCGGGGATTTCCAGGGCACCTTTGACTTTCGGTGCATCATAGCCCGCCATAGGGTGGGCCATGAGTCCTTCCTCGACCGCTGCCAACAGCAGCGACATGGTGGCTATGCCGCAATCGAACTGGTAATACTCGACAGGATTGTCTTCACGGACGTAGTCATCGTCGCGACGGCCGCAGACGGCGATAAGCATTGGGGCTTCCCCCGCCCACTGGTTGCCGAGTGGCAGGGCCTCGATGAAAGCCTGGTGATGCGCATCATCCTTGCGTACGAACACAAATCGCCATGGCTGATTGTTGCTGTTCGAAGGTGACCATCGGATCTTCTCATAGATCCGCTGCAGGGCATCAGGGTCTACCGGTTTGTCCAGATAGGAGCGCTTGCTTTCGCGCTTGAAGAAAAGAGAATCATCGTGCCGTACCATAGTTCCTCAGCGTTTCTGTTGGTTAGCTTCCACTTCCAACTGAAACGCCTCCATGGCCAGCAGGGTTTCCTGTCGCTCGCGGACGGCGGACTCGGTCATGGAGAAGTCCGGGCCCGAGAATTCGATCATCACCGAGGAGGTACACGAAGCAAAACAACCTGACCGTCGAAGGTCGCCGCCGGACTTGAGGTATTCGAAAGTGAATCCGGCCATGTAGGTGTCGCCCGCGCCGGTAGCGTCCACAAGATCAATGTGGTATGGAGGGACCTGAATAAACTCACTGCCGTCGAATATCAGCGAACCAAGCTCGGCCAGGGTCACGACGACCACTTTCGGTCCCCATGACTTGATCATCTCGGCGGCGGCAAATGGGTCTTTGCGACAATCGATCCCGGTGAGGATCTGCGCCTCGAGTTCGTTCGGTTTGACAATATCGAACAGGCCAAGAGCAGGCTCGATACCATCCACTCGCTCGTGGTAGATGCGTCCTTTGTCATCGGCGCCGCGGAGTAGTCCCTGCGGGTCACAGAACATCAGGCCGGAGAAATCCCGTCGGATATCGGCGATCGCCTCGAGCGAGACCTCGCCGAGAATGGGGCCTATCAACACTGCCTCGGCATCATTGTACCATTTCGGGTCAACGGGTGCGATGTCGGTGGCGCGGCCAAGCAGGTCGAGCGTACGATTGCCGTAGTCGTCGTAGTAGATCAGCGAGAAGCCACCGGTCTCTTCGCTATCGAGGAGCACTCGTTCGATGTTGAGCGCTGCCAACTGGCGATCAAAGTCCGCGCGGAAGTCGTTGCCCACAGCACCCACCAGGCGCACATCGGCACCGAGTTTGGCCAGGGCCAGGGCAGCATTGGTGGAGCAACCGGACATCACGCGTCCCTCTGGCTTCACCTTTTTGGTTTCGATGTAGTCAAAGACGGGATTGCCTATGGTGGTGATCATGCGGTTTTCTCCAGGTTTCTGCCCGCGGATGCACGGCTACGATTGAGCGCCGATTGGCTATACTTCCTGCTTGTCGCCGAGTAGCTTCCTTGTATAGACCAGGCGCTGTATGGACGTGATAAACGATGTCAGGCCAACTATGATAAGGGCCAGCTCCAGCCATCCCAGGAAGTACACGCCACCATCGGGGAGGTAGAATTCCAAAATTGAGCCTACGATAATCAGGATGAACTTCTCGAGCCGTCCCATGATACCCACCGCGCAGTTTTCAATCTTCCCCATGGACTCAGCAGCGGCGCGAGTGTAGCTGGCGATCAGCATCCCAAACAAGGCGAACAGCCCCCACCCGGGGTGGACAGTTCCTGACATGGTGATCCCTGCCAGGATGAAGAACTCGCCGTAGCGATCGCTGACGTGATCAAGTATGCCACCGAAGACGGTACCAACATTGCCGGCGCGGGCGGTGGAACCATCGAGCATATCCGTGAACGAAGTCATCAGCAGCCAGAACACGCCCCAGAGCATCTGGCCACGCCAGAAGAAGATGCCGGAGACGACCGCGCACAGCAGTGAAACGGCGGTGATGAAGTTGGGGCGAAGGCCGATACGGAAGCAGGCCTTTCCCAGAATCAGCGAGGATTCCTCGTAGAACTGGCGCTTCTTTTGGTTTATTCCGGGCATATGTCCTTTGCAGATCCTTCTGTCAATGTGCGTCGAATATATGCCGCCACTATAGACTCGTCAATGGAAACAAAGCACAAATAGAGCGGTCAAGCAATGCTGGCCGGATATCATAAACGACCGATTCAAAGCGCCTTACGTCATTGACACTGAGCTCAAATAGGAGAATATTGCACCTGTGTTTATCGACTATGTTGAAATTGAGGTAGCTGCCGGCCGCGGTGGTGACGGTTGTGTGTCGTTCAGGCGCGAGAAGTTCATCCCCAAAGGGGGCCCTGATGGTGGCGATGGTGGTCGGGGAGGTAATGTCATTGCGGTGGCCAATGAAAACCTCAACACGCTGCTGGACTATCGATATCGCAGCAAATACAACGCAGACAATGGTAAACCCGGTTCGGGGGCGCTTAAGACAGGAAAGTCTGGCGAAGACGTATTACTCCAGGTTCCCCTGGGTACATTGATTCGTGACGCTGGGTCCGGGGACACTATCGCAGATATGGACGAGCCCGGTAAGCGGGCGATCATAGCGCAGGGAGGCCGCGGCGGCAAGGGGAACACCCACTTCAAATCACCAACGAACCAGACCCCTCGACAGGCTACCGAAGGCACACCGGGTGAGCAGCGACGGTTGGCGATGGAGTTGAAGCTGCTGGCCGATGTTGGTCTGGTGGGGTTGCCTAATGCCGGAAAGTCGACTATTCTGGCCGCGTTTTCGGCGGCTCGGCCAAAGATTGCCGACTATCCGTTCACCACTCTGGTGCCGAACCTGGGTATCGTCAAGTTGCGCGATTTCAAATCCTGTGTCATGGCGGACATCCCGGGTTTGATCGAGGGTGCCGCACAGGGCAAGGGGCTGGGTCACCAGTTTCTCAAGCATATTCAGCGAACCCGCTTGCTGGTGTACGTCGTCGACATCAATGAAATGGACATCCCCGGGACGCTGGCTACTTTGCAGAAGGAACTGGAGGCGTTCGACCAGAGCCTGGTCAATCGTCCATCGATGGTTGTCATCACGAAGATTGACACCGTAAGTGAAAGTGACCTTAAAGCTGTTTCCCAGATGCTGCCCGGAGACTATATTTACATTTCAGCGGTGACCCACGCCGGGGCCGATCGATTCATCAATGCTGTTGAGAGAAGTCTTGACGAACAACGAGCTTAAAGAACACCTGGTAACTATCGTCGGGCTGTTGTCCGTGGAAGGTATCGGGCCGACTCGGTACCACAGGTTAATCCGTGCCTTCGGTTCGCCGGACGCAGTATTGCAGGCGTCCGAGGTGAAGCTGAGTGAGATCAAGGGTGTTTCCGAGGATCTTGCACACCGAATTGCGACGCTTGATCTGAGCGAAGCACGTCAGATGGCAAGCCGGGTGGTTCAGCTAGGCTGGCACATTTCGGTACTCGGCGAGGAAGACTACCCTTCGCTGCTGGCCAACATCAACTGTCCCCCACCTGTTTTGTTCTGGCAGGGTGAGCTCAGCGGGGCTGATGATCAAACCGTGGCCATTGTTGGGACCCGTCGCGCGACCGAACAAGGCCTGGCGTTGGCTCGGGAACTGGCCGGGGCCCTGGCAGAATTGGGAATGACTGTAGTTTCCGGTATGGCAGAAGGAATCGACTCCGCGGCGCATATTGGCGCGCTGGAGGCGGGCGGGCGAACGATTGCTGTCTGGGGATCGTCGCTGGATCATCTCTACCCGCCTTCGAATCGCGGTCTGGCCGAACGAATCAGTACTCAAGGGGCCCTGCTGAGTGAGTACCTGCCTGACACGCGCCCCGACCGAGCCACCTTCCCGCAGCGCAACCGGATCATCTCCGGTATGTCCCAGGCTATTGTGGTTGTCCAGGCCGGTAAACGCTCAGGGGCATTGATTACGGCGGCTCATGCGCTGGAGCAGAATCGGGAGTTGTTCGCGGTGCCGGGATCGCCGCGATCGCGCGCGTCTGAGGGCACCAATGATCTGATCAAGCGGGGAGCAGCATTGTTGACTTCGGTCGAGGACATTTTCGATGCTCTCCCCCGCCTTCGCGGTCAGGCTCAGGCTAAAGCTGCTCGCAACCTGCCCGATATGACAGCAACAGAGCAGAATCTGATTGACCACTTTAAGGCCGGCCCACTGCAGATCGATCAGCTTTCCCGTTCGGCACAGTTGCCAGTCCCGGAAGTGATGGAACTGCTATTGGCTTTGGAACTGAAAGGAATCGTCCGCGAGGTATCTGGTAAGCGCTACATGTTATCTGACAACTACCTATGATAAAACAATCCGTCTGCATCCCCAACAAGCTCGGTCTTCATGCCCGTCCATCGGCGCTTCTGGTCAGTACGGCAGCGCATTACAAGTCCGAAGTCTTCTTCACCAAAGACGACCTCCGGGTCAACGGAAAGTCTATCATGGGGGTGATGATGCTGGCCGCTGAGCAGGGCAGCGAGTTGCTCATTGAGTGCGATGGACCTGACGAGCAGGAGGCGCTCGCGGCCATTGCGAAGGTCATCGAGTCCGGCTTCGGCGAAATGGACTGACTTATTCCTTGCCTTTTAGGCCCACTCGGCTCTATTATGCTTTGTTGTACGCACAAATGCGCTTTTTCGGGTAAGTTGTTATGCCACCACGTCGTCGACTCATACAAGGTGTCCGCATTTCAGGCGGAATTGTGCTGGGCAAAGCCCGGATCATCACCCCTGGTGCTCCCCCGGTAACCAGCAAGCGCATAGCTGCGTCCAAGGTCCCCTCAGAGATCGACAAGCTGGAGACAGCGGTCGAGGATACCGTCCGCGAATTGCGCGCCATGCGCGATGCTGCCGGCAAGAAGATTGGTGGGCCGGTGGCTAAGATATTCGACGCACAGCTCTTGATTGCCCAGGACCAGGAGTTCCTGCGCCAGGTCAAAGAAGAGATTGCGTCGGGTCGACGCGAGGCTGCCTACGTGTACGACACCATGGTCAAACGGACTACCGAGCCACTAAACCGCTCCCCCGAGCAGTATATGCGACAGATGGTGATCGATGTGCAGGCCGTGGCGCAGCGTATTCTATCCAATCTCAACGGTTACGTGAAGGATTCCAAGGAGCGGTTTCCGGCCGGGACGATCCTGGTGGGTCGGAGCTTCTCTCCGAATGATATTCTGGCGTACAGGCAGAAGCGAGCCCAGGGGTTTGTGGTCGCCGAAGGTGGCAACAGCTCGCATATGGCGCTGATTGCGCGTTCGTTCCTGATGCCGATCGTGATGGTCAAGTCTGTGGACCTTGACGCCATAGTCGAGGGCGAGCGATTGGTTCTCGATGGTTCAGCTGGCGAGGTATTGATCAATCCCACCGATAAGGATTGGGCTTCATACCAGAAGAAGCGTCGCCGGGAAGGTTCGGCAATAATCACACGCATCAAGCGTCTGCCGCACATTCCGCCTCGCACGCGTGATGAGATCCCGGTGGGCATCGGTGCCAACCTGACATTGCCCGGGACAGTGGAGGATATCCTGGCCGAGATGAATATCCCGGTGGGGCTCTATCGGTCCGAGTTTTTGTATTTGAAGCACAATGACTTCCCCGATGAAGAGACGCAGTTCGAGCACTACGCACAGATAGCCGAACGATTCTCTCATACAACGGTGGCCATACGGACGTTTGATATTGGCTACGACAAAGTCATCGACACCGCGGGCTGGCCGGCCGAGGGCAATCCTGCTCTGGGTTGGCGCGGCATCCGGGCTACTCTGGATATGCCGGAGATCTTCCGATCCCAGGTGCGTGCGATCTTGCGGGCGTCATATCTGCATAATCTGAAGGTCATCCTTCCGATGGTCGCGGAACTTTCGGAGATCGAGCGGGCCAAGAAGATCCTGGCGCAGGAGAAGTTCAGTCTGCGCAAGAAGGGGATTGCGTTTGATGAGAATATCGCTATGGGCATTATGGTGGAGATTCCAGCGGCAGCGATGACCGCCGACCAAATGGCTCAAAAGGTCGACTTCATGTCGATCGGTACCAATGATCTCACCCAGTATACGCTGGCCGCTGACCGCATGAACAACAAGGTAGCCGCACTGTATAACGCCTTACATCCGGCTGTTTTGCGGCTGGTGAAGATGACGGTCGACGCCGGACATCGGCATCTCAAGCCGGTCTCTATATGCGGTGAGTTAGCTGGTGACATTCTGGCGCTGCCGCTGTTTATTGCCATGAGGGTCGACCAGCTTTCGATCAGCCCGAACCGTATTTTCGATGTTTGCCGGGCCGTAAGCAAAATCGACTCGGATCTGACCCGACCGTTGCTGGAGTCGGTGCTGTCCAGCGGATCGCTGCAGTCAGTGATTTCCAAACTGGAGCGATACCGGAAAGCGATGGAAAAGAGATAACCGCCAAAGAACGAGGGAGTGAGCCTTGTCAATACTCAACGATATAGAGCAGATTCGCCAGGTTGACCCGCAGAACATGTACAACCGGATCTTCGATTTCCCCGAGCAGATGACCGATGCGCTCAAGATCGGCATGACCTGGAAGATCGACTACGAAGATTTCATTGGCGTGAAGAATATCGTTGTCGTGGGCATGGGAGGCTCAGCCATCGGCGGCGAGCTCATGCGCAGTTACGCCCGTTCACAGCTCATTGTCCCGGTTGATATCTGCCGCAATTACGAGCTGCCGGAGTATGTCGACGATGAGTCTTTGGTAATTGTCTCCTCCTATAGCGGCAACACCGAGGAAACGTTGATGGCACTCGATGACGCCTTGCGTCGCAAGGCCATGCTGGCCGCAATCACGACGGGCGGCATGCTCGAAGACGTCGCCGGACTGAATGACATTCCACTGGCCAAGTTGCCCGGCGGTTTGCAACCGCGAGCGGCCCTGGGGTACTCGTTTATTCCGCTGCTGCTGTTCTTGGAGAAGATCCGGCTGCTTAAGAATGTCGAGAAGGAAATCAAGGACTCGATTTCCAAGCTGACGGCGTATCGCGATGGTTACATCGAGGACAATCCGGTGGAGCAGAATCAGGCCAAGAAGCTGGCCGAACACATACATGGTCGTATCCCGATCATCTACTCCGGCCCATCGCTGTTTGACGCAGTTGCCCTGCGATGGAAGGGACAGATATGTGAGAACGGTAAGAACCTGGCTTTTTGCAATGTCTATCCGGAGTTCAATCACAACGAGTTGGTCGGATGGACAGAGACCGTGGCCCCATACCGGGACAAACTGCTGGTGCTGCAGCTACGGGATGCCGAGGACCTGCCCCAGATCCGCACGCGGATGAACGTGGTCAAGGAGATAATTGAGCGTCTGGGGGTTGAGGTTATTGATGTGCATTCCAAGGGAATGCCGGCCCTTGAACGTATGCTCAGCCTGGTGCAGCTTGGTGACTTTGTTTCCTATTACCTGGCTGTTCTGAACCAAGTTGATCCTACACCTGTTACGGCAATTGAGGAACTGAAACAGCGCC
>WJKG01000410.1 GCA_014729205.1 candidate division GN15 bacterium
AACCGAGGGTCAGCCTTGATAATACCTACGTTGCGCGGCGACGCGAAGATATGCACCTCCACGCCTGGGAAATGCTCGCGAAAGCGGTCGATCACCGGCAACGAAATCACCATGTCTCCCAGCTTCGTCTCCGGACGCAGGAACAGCACCCGCTTCATCTCATTGCCGTTCAGCAACGGTGGGTTGCCCCGCCCCTTGCGCAGCAACAGCCGCAGAACCAGAAACACGACTGTTTTCAGCCAGTGCTCCGTCCGCTTGCGCAGGCTGACCGGACCCTTACCATCGATTGGCATCGGATTAGGCATTCACGCCTCCGAACTGCAGGTTGTACAGCCGGTGGTACAGCCCTTGCGAGTCCAGTAGCTGCTGATGCGCGCCGGACTCCACAATCCGCCCATCCTGCATCACCAGGATGCGGTCAGCGTTCTTGATCGTCGACAGCCGATGCGCCACCACCAGAGCGGTGCGATCCTCCATCAACCGATCAATTGCCTCCTGAACCAGCAACTCCGACTCGGTATCCAGTGCCGAGGTAGCCTCATCGAAAATGAGAATCTGCGGGTTCTTCAGCAACGCCCGAGCAATGGCGATTCGCTGCTTCTGCCCGCCCGAAAGCATGATCCCGCGGTTGCCGACCACTGTTTCATACTTCTCCGGAAGCTCGGCAATAAACCGATGCGCGTTCGCCATCCGTGCTGCTTCCTCGACCTTCTCCCGTGAGGCATTGTCAATACCATAGGCAATGTTGTTCATGACGGTGTCATTGAACAGATATGTCTCCTGTGTCACTATCCCCATCAACCCGCGCAACGATGACAGATTGATCTTCCGTATGTCAATACCATCGATCGAAATCATACCGCCCTGCGGATCATAAAACCGAGGCAGCAGATCAAGCAGGGTCGATTTGCCGGCACCCGAAGGCCCCACAATCGCCACCACTTCACCAACCTTTACTTCGAATGAGATATCCTGGAGCACCATCTCTCGACCCGTATAGCTGAAGCGAACTTGATCGTACACGATGTTGTCAGTGAACCGATTGACTGACACCGGATGCTTGGGCTCGGTCACCCTTTCCTCCTCATCCATCACACGGAATATCCGTTCAGCCGCTGCCATACCCTCCTGGATCTTGACATGGACCGAACTAAGAACCTTCACCGGCTGAATCATCGAGAAAAGCGCCAACAAAAACGTCATGAAATCGCCCACGTCGAATCGGCTCGTCTCGGTCAGTATTTTTGTACCGGCAAACAGAACAATCATCGCACCGGCAGCCGTTGCCAGCGTGTCGTTGATGGGCGAGTTCAAATGACGAATCCGGGTCATGCGAAGCAACGAACGGAAGAAGTCGTACGTGCTGGCGAAGAACCGCTTCATCTCATAGCGCTCCATGCTGAACGCCTTGACGATCCGCATGTTGTTGACCGCCTCCTCCAACACGGAGTTGACATCGGCCATCTTCTCCTGAGTCCGACCGGAGTACTTGCGGAGCTTTTTGCCCAAAAACCAGATAAACCCGAAAAGAACCGGCATGATCACCAACGACAACAGTGTCAGCTCCCAACTCAGGATGAACAGGAATACCAGCATCAATAGCACCTGCAAGGCCGATGTTGTCGCCCGCGTGAACCCGATCTCCAGCGATTCATTGAGCACCAGCACGTCGTTTGTCACTCGCGAGATTATCTGCCCTGTCCGCCGACGATGGAAGTAATCCAATGACAGACGCTGGTACTTCTCGAACAGTTGATTGCGGAATCTTCGAATTATCGACTGCTGCACAAACGCCATCCAAAATCCCTGCAAATAAACAAACAGGTTCTTCAGCACCCCTATCGCCACCATGAGAATACAAAAATTGACCAGCATACCCTCACGCGTGTCGGCCTCGACAATCGCATACACCCAGCGTTTCATGCGTACCTTGAGCTCGGTCACGAAGGAGACATCATCCTCGGGCAGCGTAAGATTGCCCGGCAGAAGCGACTCTGCCTGCTCGGCAGGTGCGGTTTGCTCGGTCGGGGCCATATCGGCCTGCCCCGCCTGGAACAGTGTCATCAGCAGCGGTCCGACCATCCACACCAGCGCACCAGCGAATATCGCATGCAGCGCTGCCGAAAAGGTGGCCGCCACGATTCGTTGCCAGTGGTCCTTGAAGACCGAGAATGTCCGCGCGTACAAGTTCACCAAATTACTCCTGCCACAGCCAAATCTATTAATATGCCTCAGCTTGAAGGGGAAGTCAACTGACCTGTGAATGGCCGTTTAGGGGATCAAACGAACCGCCCCGGCGGGTATGGATACGTCGAACCGCGAACGCGGTACCTCGGTCTGTTCGCGAAGTGTCCTCCGCCGTCCGCGAAGCTCAAAATCCGGCCCGCTCTCCAGGTAGAACTCATCCAGCCACCAGCGCTCATCACGGCGATCATACTCAAGGCGAAGCGCCCATTCGCAGCCCTCGCGACGCAGCACAAAGACCGGATGATCCTCGTCCTCGTAATCTCCGTCAACCACGAGATTATCCAGACCGACCGAGTCCGGCGTCTGCTCGAACAGCGCGTCCAGGTCAAACCGCTTGAGTCCCGCCCGGCACGAAAGTGAATTCAGCAGATCCGCTACAGGCTCATGAGTGAACTCGTCAATAGTCGGGAAATAAACAAGTAGCGTGTCGTCTCGCACTATGCCGCGAAACGCGCCTTTACCCAGATAGCCACGTCCGTTGAAGGCAATCACTGTGTCAGTACGGTAGATTTCGAGTCGTACCGACGTTGGTTTGTCGTCCTTCTTAACTCGCGCATCGAAAAGATACGCCTCGGCCACTATATCCTCCGGAATCACGTCTTGTCCTCTATCGCGTGTCTCAACACCGGACCGAGGCCGACCACAGCCTGTGAAGCCAACCGCAAGCACGATCAGCACCGACGCAATAGTTGATACCGGTCGCGATAAGCCACCCATCTTAGAAACCCACGAGGGCACGGTAGACCGCCATGATCGGCGTGCCAATAATGTACCAGATCCCGCCGAAAATCAGCAGCCCCAGCAAAATGAACGGTCCGACCCGCTCGAACTGGTCCAGAGTAGGCCCCATGGAATCGGGCAGCAGACTTCGAAGGATATGAGATCCGTCAAGGGGGAAAACGGGAATCAGGTTGAAGAAAGCGAGTACGACATTGATCCAGATCGTAAAGTCAATAATCCGCAACACCGGCGCCGGAATGCCCAAACTCATCGCCCCGGCCAGCCAGAAGAACACTGCAAACAGCACTGCCAGCCCAAGATTCGAGAACGGCCCGGCGGCCGAAATAAGCAGATCATCGCGCTTGGGATTGCGCAGGTTGTAGGGGTTCACGGGCACCGGCTTTGCCCAACCGAAAGTGAAGTTGGATACCACGATGACAATCGTCCCCATCACATCCAAATGGGCAATCGGGTTCAGCGTCAGTCGTCCCATCTGCCGCGCAGTCGAGTCCCCCAGACGATTGGCCATCCAGGCATGAAAATACTCATGTACCGTCAAGGCCAGCAGGAACGCCGGTATCGACATCAGCGCACGGTTTATGAAATTATCGTATTCAAACATCTGTTCATCATACGCCAGTAATCAGGGCCGGTTCAAACAAAAAGGAACAGGCGGCGGTACCACTTGCCGTCGCCCGTCTCAGAGCTACCAGAGCGATCACTTAGCCGTATATTCCGCGCAGTTGCACAACTTCAATCAGGCGCTCAATCGCCACCATAAACGCGGCAATGCGCATGGATACCTCGTGTTCGAGCGACATTGCTAACACATCGCCAAACGCCGCCACCATCTTCTCCTCCAGGCGACGGTTGACCTCATCCTCACTCCAGAAATAGCCGATCCGGTTCTGGACCCACTCGAAGTAGGATACCGTGACTCCGCCCGCATTGCACAGAATGTCCGGAATGACCATGATCCCCTTCTTGTTGAGGATCTTATCAGCACCCGGTGTCGTTGGACCATTGGCACCCTCGGCGATGATCTTGCATTTGATCCGACGAGCATTCTTGTCCGTAATGACACTTTCCAACGCTGCCGGGATCAAAATATCAACCTTCGCCGTCAGGACCTCCTCTGGCTTAATCTGTGTCGTCCCCTGGTACCCCAAAACACTGCCCGTTCGTGTCACGTACTCACTCAATCCATCGATGTCAATACCATCGGGATTGTAAACCGCCCCGGTCACATCGGAGACGTGTGTGAACTTTACGCCCAATTCATGTAGTAGCCGCGCCGAAATCGAGCCCACATTACCGAATCCCTGCACCGATGCTGTCGCCGTGGCCAGATCCAGCCCCAGATGCTTGGCCGCCTCGCGAGTGGAAATCATCACACCGCGACCTGTCGCCTCCGTTCGGCCGAGTGAACCGCCCATCGACGTCGGCTTACCCGTCACCACGGCCGGTGAAGGGTGCCCTTCACGCATCGAATACGTATCCATGAACCAGGCCATGACCTGCGGACCGGTTCCCACATCGGGCGCGGGCACGTCAAGTTCCGGACCGAAGACATTCATCAGGTCGGCGACATACCGGCGAGTCAAACGCTCCAGCTCACCACGCGAGAGTTTGGTCGGGTCACACTGGATACCGCCCTTACCACCACCGAAGGGGATGTTAACCACGGCCGACTTGAAAGTCATCCACGAGGCCAGTGCCTGGACCTCGTCAAGCGTAACCCCCGGATGGTAACGAATACCGCCCTTGGCCGGACCGCGCGCTATCGAGTGCTGCACGCGATACGCGGGGAACATCCGGTGGCTGCCATCATCCATCTGCACCGGCAGATACGCTATCGAGCTGCGACGAGGCATCTTCAGAAACTCCTGCAGGTTCGGATCCAGCTTGAGCTGGACGCAGGCCTCGTCGACCTGCTTCATCACGTTGTCGAACACTGAAATCGGCAAACTGGTGTTCTTGGTCGACACCAAGCGTCGAGGGTGCACCGGCAGTGGTCCCACTTTCTTTACACCTGACTTCTTACCCTTACCTTTGGCCTGCTTCGCCATTGAGATCATTCTCCCGTCTATGTAGTGTTTCGTATTGGTCGGGAAAGCGCCGATGACTCGGGATCGCAGAACCGCCAGTTACGGCGAGTCCCCACACGGATTCCGATCCGCGGCGTGCGCACCACTTGTGTCGGATCAGCGGCGCGATCTTCAAAATACAGGGCCGTGCCGAGCAAATCAAGACCGTTATGCTCGCGTGTAATCCCCATCGACCGACACAATCGTCCGGGCCCGGCCAGCAGCTTATCTCGTTTCAGCTTGGGTGAATACTCCTGCATAAGCGATTCACCCTCAAGCGGCTCGGCCGCTCTAATCAACACCGCCGCTGCAAACCCCTCGTGCTCGGTCACCACATTCAGGCAGTAGTACATACCGTAGATGAAGTACACATAACTGTACCCGGCGGGCCCGAACATGACCGCGTTGCGTTGCGTCCTGCCGCGCGCGGCATGACACGCCGGGTCGTCCTGTCCCACATAAGCCTCCACCTCAACAATTCGTCCTGCCATTTTGGCTTCTGGTGAAGCGTGCACCAGCACCTTGCCGATAAGCTCCTCGGCAACCGTCAGCGTATCACGGGCATAGAACGATCTTGACAGTCGTCTCTTTCTCATGGAATAACTCAGGAAAGGGCAACCGGCGGCACCGGCTTGAGAAAACGGACAGCATTGTCGAAATCAAGCGCCAGATGATCCGGCTCGTGCGCATCGCTGCCAAGCCGTCCCACCGTAACTCCAGTGGTTCTGGCAGCATTGATGATCGATTCGATCGGGTAATAGTACCCACGGCCGTGACGAATCCCCGAGGTGTTGATCTCGAGCTCTGTATCCGTCCTCAAGCACGCCTCCAGCAGTAAATCAATATGCGGGATATGGTGGTTCAGCATATCCTCGCCATAGAATCCGGGAGCATAGCGTAGATAGTACGGAATATGCGCCAACGCGTGAAACAGCCCACTCATCGCTGCCGCACGAGCCTCGTGAAAGTACTGACGAACGAACTCTATCGAATCGTATCGGCTGTAACAGCGGCTGATGCGATGCCCCGAACACAGGCAGATATTCTCCAATTCGTGGATACCACACAGTACATAGTCAAACTCGTATGTATTCAGCAGTCGCTCAGCTACCGGCTCACACCCCGGATACCACCCGAACTCCACCCCCAGCAACACTTGCAGTCCTCGGGCTGCATATGCCTCGCGTCCCGCCAGCACCGCCTCAACATAGGGTCGCATGTTGCTAACGGTGGCGGGCAGTATCTCGCCGTCGACTTTCATCCGGTTTGCCCGACCATCAGAGTCAGGGTTGCTGTCGAAATGGCTGGTGAAACACAGGCCCGACAGACCGCGTCTCAGCGCCCGCTCACAGTACTCATCCACCGTCCCGTGGGCATCTATCGAGAAGTTGGGATGGACGTGATAATCAAACAGCCCGTGTGTTGCCAGCGGGCGTTGATCAAATCGTTCAGGCAAAACTGTCCCCGATAAGAAATGGATTGCCAACACGTTCGGCCCCCACTGTCGTGTGCGGACCGTGTCCGGGATAGCAGAGAATTCCATCCGGCAAGCGCATGATCTTCTCGCGAATACTGTGTAACAAGGTGGGCATCGATCCCCCCGGCAAGTCCGTCCGCCCCACTCCGCCAGCAAAGAGCGTATCGCCGCAGAATAATCGGCCCTCGGCCTCGTCCAGGTAGCATACCCCCGCCACCGTGTGTCCCGGTGTCATCAGAACGCGAAAAGTCAAACTGCCAATCTTGATCACCTGCTCATCCTCTACAAGCTTGTCCGGCTTGGGTGCCACAATCGGCGTTCCCAGCAGAGCCGATACATTGGCCGAAGGATTCGCCAGCAACTCTTCCTCACCTTTGCCGACATAGACCGGAATCTCATACCGGTTCTTCACCTCCTCGACCGCCGCAATATGGTCGCCATGACCGTGCGTCAAAAGCACCGCTCGCGGAGCAAAGCCGGAGTCGGTCACGGCTGAGACAATACGTTCAGCGTCGAAACCAGGGTCGATAATGACCCCGTCTCCGGATGCCGGATCCCAATACAAATAACAGTTGACCTCAAACGGTCCAACGACAACATTCAGCAACTCCATAGTCCCGCCAGATTATTCTCTCCGCCCGCAATTGTCAACCGATTTCAGGAAATGATCTGCCCTGTTACACGCTGCGCCCAAGACTGTTAACTTTGTGAAAATATTCTCGAACTCGCGGCAAAAGGCATTGACCACAACGAGCCCTCCCTGTATATTCGTTGTTTCTTGAGGCGAAAGGAAATATGGCACTTTTGACCGAGATTAAAGGACGCCTTCCGGAGCTCGAAGAACGCCTCGATAAACTAGCGGGGTTTCTTTGACCTGGATAAACGTCAGGCGAAGATAGCACAGCTCGAGAAGCTCTCGACGGCCGAGGATTTCTGGAACGACAACCAGGCAGCCCAGGAGACCCTCAAGGAGATTTCGGCCCATAAGAAGTGGGTCGAAGCGTACAACAGTATTGCTTCCGAGTTTGCCGATCTGGCCGAGTTGATTGAGCTTACCGAGGACGACGATGGCTCCGAGGCACAAGAGCTTCGAAACAACGCCGACAGTATCGTCAGCCGGCTCGAGAAGCTCGAATTCGAAGCTCTCCTCTCCGGACCCGATGACCACCGGGACGCGATCCTGACCATCCATCCCGGAGCTGGAGGCACCGAATCGCAGGACTGGGCCGACATGCTCTTCCGTATGTACAACCGCTGGGTCGAACGAAAGGGCTTCACAACCGAACTCATCGACTATCAGCCGGGCGAAGAAGCCGGATTGAAGTCCGCTGCCATGGAGGTCAAAGGCGATTTCGTCTATGGCTTCCTGAAGGCTGAATCGGGCGTCCATCGACTGGTCCGCATCTCACCTTTCGATGCCAGTTCCCGCCGCCACACCTCCTTTGTCTCGGTGCATGTCTTGCCGATGATCACCAGCAATGTTGATATTGAGATTAGGGACGAAGATGTCCGTATCGACACATACCGTGCGAGCGGTGCTGGTGGCCAGCACGTCAATAAGACTTCATCGGCTGTCAGGCTCACCCACGAGCCTACCGGTATCGTGGTCACCTGCCAGTCCGAGCGATCCCAGCACAAGAACCGTGATGCCGCCTTCAGGGTACTCCGTGCCCGCCTCTACGAGCTTCAGCGCGAAGAAGAAGCCAAGAAGATGCAGAAGTACGAAGCTGGCAAAAAGAAGATCGAGTGGGGATCGCAGATACGTTCCTATGTCTTCCACCCTTACAACATGGTCAAGGACCACCGCACGGATGCCGAAACCGGCAACCTGCAGGCGGTCTTGGACGGCGACATAGACCAATTCATCGAAGCCTACCTCGCCGACCCGGATCTCAACGACTCCCTCGGCCTGAGCTCGAGCAATAATGGAAATGATGAGTGAACTACATAAACTCTCTGGATGTGTGAAATGAACGTTCTCAGCAAAATCAAAGATCGCGCGCGCAAGGCGAAACGGCGGGTTGTCTTGCCCGAGGGTACCGAACCGCGCGCCATTCAGGCCGCCAAGAAGATCGTCTCCGAGGAAATCGGCAGCGTCACCCTTCTCGGCGACCAGAAGGAAATCGAGAAGCTGGCCGGTGAACACGGTCTCAACCTGGGCAAGATGGAGATCGTCAACCCCGCCCACGGCAAGGAGTTTAACCGCTTCGTCGCCGACCTGGTCGAACTGCGCAAGCACAAAGGCTTGACCGAGGACCAGGCCAGGACTCTCATGATGAACCCGCTGTATTACGGCGCCATGATGGTCCGGCATGACATTGTCCACGCCAGCGTGGCCGGCTCGGTCAACACCACTGGCGACGTGCTTCGCGCTGCCATTCATGTGCTCGGACTGGCCGAGGGAATCAAGGTCGTCTCCAGCTGCTTCTTGATGAGCCTTCCGAAATTCGGCGAGGAGTTGGACAAACCGTTCATGTTCGGCGATTGCGCCGTGGTCCCCAACCCCACCGCCGAGGAGCTCGCCTCTATTGCCGCCAGTACCGCCGGCACCATGAAGAGCTTGCTCGATATCGAACCGAAAGTTGCCATGCTGTCATTCTCCACGAAGGGCTCGGCGCGTCACGCCGATGTGGAAAAAGTCACCAAGGCGCTGGATATCCTCAAGCAGGAGCACCCCGATATCAAAGCCGATGGTGAGATGCAGCTCGATGCTGCCGTTATCGCATCGATCGGCAAGCGCAAGGCCCCCGACAGCGAGATCGCCGGCCAGGCCAATGTGCTCATATTCCCTGACCTGGACGCCGGCAATATTGGCTACAAGCTCACTGAGCGCTTCGCGGGTGCCTCGGCCACCGGGCCGATCATCCAGGGACTGGCCAAGCCTGCCAACGACCTCTCGCGGGGATGCTCAGCCGAAGATATTGTGAATGTTAGCGCTATCGCCATGCTGATGAGAGGGTAGTTACATGAGTCTAAGCCAGATAGCACGGGAGATCGCCGAGTCCCCGACCCTCGCCATGAATGAGAAGGCGCGCCTTCTCCGCGAAAAGGGCGAAAAGGTAATCCACCTGGGAGCCGGCGAACCAAAATGCAAGGTACCAATGGATGCCGTCATGGCGGCAGCAGGAAAACTCACCTCGTGTGAGATCCGCTATACCCCCACCGAGGGCATCCCGGCGCTGATCAAGGCCATTATCCGCTACACCGAGGAGTACTACAACAAGACCGTCACCAAGGATGAAGTAGTCGTCTCGGCAGGGGCCAAACAGGCCATCTACAATCTGATGATGACCATTCTGAACCCACAGGACGAAGTCATTATCGTCTCGCCATACTGGGTCAGCTATCCGGAAATCGTCAAGATGCTCTATGGCATCCCGGTCATCGTCCAACCAGAGGATGGCCGCTTCTATCCACGGATGGAAGATATAACCAAGAGCGTCGGATCCTACACCAAGGCGATCATCATCAACAGCCCGAACAACCCCTCAGGAATCGTCTATCCTCCGGAGTTGATCAAGGAGCTGGTAGAATACTGCGAGAAGAAAGAAATCTACCTCATAATGGACGACATCTACCATCGCCTGGTGTTCGGCAAGAACAAGTGGGTCTCGGCCTTCGATTACGCCAAAGACCAGTCGGATTCCTCGCGGTTGATCGTCGTCAACGGCGTCTCCAAATCGTACGCCATGACGGGTTTCCGTATTGGCTGGACAATCGCCAACCCCAGGATCACCAAGGTCATGATCAATGTGGCGGCCCAGAATACGTCCTGCCCCTCAGTCATCCAGCAACAAGCCGCCGCGGGCGCTCTGAATGGAATCCAGTCGGGCGTGGAAAACCTTCGCCTTACCCTGGAAAACAACGCCAAGGTCATGATGAACGAACTCAACTCCTTTACCGATATCCGCACCGTCGAACCCGATGGCACCTTCTACTGCCTGCCGGACTTCAGTGCCTACGAAAAGGACTCCGTCAAGCTCTCCAGGTTCCTGCTTGAAAAGGCCCTGGTGGTAACCGTCCCGGGTAAGGAGTTCGGCCGCGAGGGGCACCTTCGCCTCTCCTACTGCGGCACGATCAAGGATGTCATGGAAGGCGTGGCGCGTATCAAGTGGGCCCTCGATCCCGAATCGCCCAATGAAATCTACATCGGCGATCGCAAGCTCAGGAGGGATTGGAAATGAACCAGTATATCATCGACGTCAAGTCGCCGACTCACGACCAGCGAAAAGCCGTCAAGAGCGAATACGGCCTGGACAATCATGGCCTGACTAACCTGAACAACGTCTACTGGAACCTGCCCACGGAAGCGCTCTATGAAGAAGTCATCTTTCGCAGCGAGGGCCACATCTCCCACATGGGACCGGTGATCGTCAACACCGGCAAGCATACCGCGCGCGCCGCCAATGACAAGTTCATCGTTAAAGAAGCCTCTACCGAGGACAAGGTCTGGTGGGGACAGTACAATCGTCCTGTCAGCCTCGACAAATTCAACCTCGTACTCAACCGCCTGCAGGGCTTCCTGCAGGGCCGGGACCTGTTCGTGCAGGATTGCTACGGTGGCGCCGACAAGAACTACCGTCTCCCTGTTCGCATCATTACGGAGTACGCCTGGCACAGCCTGTTCGCGCGGAACATGCTTATCCCCGCCGAGACTAACGAAGAACTGCGCAAGTTCATACCGGAGTTCACGGTCCTGGCAGTACCATCGTTTAAAGGCGTGCCGGAGATCGATGGTACCGTGTCCGATACCTTCATTCTGCTCAACTTCGACCAGAAGATCTGCATCATCGGCAACTCCGGCTATGGCGGTGAAATCAAAAAATCAGTCTTCACCGTACTGAACTACCTGCTGCCTCTCGAGGGCGTCCTGACCATGCACTGTTCTGCCAATGTCGGCGCCAACGGCGACACGGCGCTCTTCTTCGGTCTCTCCGGCACCGGTAAGACAACACTCTCGGCCGATCCCAACCGCGGCTTGATCGGCGACGATGAACACGGTTGGTCGGACGACGGCATCTTCAACTTCGAGGGAGGTTGCTACGCGAAAGTCATCTCCCTCTCCCCCACAGCCGAGCCGCAGATTTACGCCTGCACGCGCAAATTCGGCACCGTGCTGGAAAACGTCGTCTTCGATCCCGTTACACGTCGACTCGACCTCGACGATGAAACCATGACCGAGAACACGCGGGCTGCGTACCCGCTGCACTACATCGACAATGCCGTCCCCACTAAGATGGGCGGTCACCCGAAGAACATCATCATGCTCACGTGCGATGCATCCGGTGTGATGCCGCCAATCGCGAAACTCACCCCCGAGCAGGCGATGTATCACTTCATTTCCGGCTACACGTCGAAGGTCAGCGGCACCGAGATTGATCTGGGCAAAGAACCGGAAATCACCTTCAGTGCCTGCTTTGGTGCCCCGTTCATGGTGCATCACCCGGCGTACTATGCCGAGATGCTCAGAAACAAGATGCTCAAGTACAATGTGAACTGCTGGTTGGTCAACACCGGCTGGACCGGTGGCCAGTACGGCATCGGCAAGCGCATGTCGATCCGACATACGCGCGCCCTGCTCAACGATGCCCTGTCCGGCAAGCTGCTCGAGTCGGAATTCTACACCGATCCCGTCTTCGGCTTCCAGGTGCCCAAAGAGGCTCCGGATGTCCCGACAGAGGTCCTGAATCCGGCCAATACATGGAGTGATAAGCAAGCGTACAAGGAGAAATACCTGATGCTGGCCTCACTGTTCATCGAGAACTTCAAGAAGTTCGCCGATGGTACCCCCGAGGAAGTAATCAAAGCCGGGCCGGTTAAACAGGACTTCGAGCCCGGCGTCGTGAACTGACAACGCTGTGAGTGATAAACCTGTTGCCCTCTGTCGCCCGACGGCAGAGGGCGACTGTTGTTGGGGAAGACATCATGCCAACATACGAGTACCGTTGCGACGAATGCGGCCACAAGTTCGAGGAGTTTCAGTCCATTTCCGCACCCCCGGTCGACCATTGCCCGAAATGTGGTGGCGTGCCGCGACGACTGATCTCCGGTGGTACCGGACTCATTTTCAAAGGCTCCGGCTTCTATATCACTGACTACCGCGACAAGAAGTACAAAGACGCCGAATCAAAAGAACGTGCCGACAAAACCGAAGCGAGGTCCGGCAAGGACTCCACGAGCTCAAGTGAGTCATCGAAGAAGTCCGACTCGACAGACTCCAGTTCCTCCACGAACAAACCTTCCGGCGACTGAGGTGACTTGGCGTGGCGTCCATCGACTACCACAAACTCAGTTCAGCCCTCAGCGAGAACGGCCGCCTCGTTACCGATCCGGCCGGCTATGAGGCGTATACGCACGACGCCACCGCCGACACCGGAGTCCCCGGCGCTATTGTCCTCGCCTCCAACGCCAATGATGTCCGCGCCACTGTCCTGTTCTGTCGCAAGCACAACCTCGCCATCGTACCGCGTGGCGCCGGCACCGGCCTCTCCGGTGGCTGTGTTCCTTCCGAAGGTGCATTGGTGCTCTCCACCGAGGCCCTTGATGACATTGAAATCATGCCCGATGAGAGAACCGCCGTATGTGGACCGGGAGTAATTACACGAGATTTGATCGACGCTGCTGAGGCTGTCGGCCTCACCTATGCCCCGGACCCGGCCTCCTATACCGAATCCACGCTCGGCGGCAACGTTGCCGAGAATGCCGGTGGCCTGCGATGCGTCAAGTACGGCGTTACCAGAGACTATGTTGTCGGCCTGCAGGCTATCACCACCGATGGCTCCACCATCAACACCGGTTGGTTCACCGAGCGTCCGACGTTCGAATTCGGCGAACTGCTCATCGGCTCCGAAGGCACCCTGGCCATCATCACCTCTATCGCGGTGTCTCTTATCAAGCCGATCGGGCGCGGTACCACCATACTGGCAGCGTTTGGTGAACCATCAGATGCAGCCAGGACCGTGTTCGCCCTCCGTCGAGCCGGCCTGGTCCCCACTGTCATGGAGTTCATGGACGGCGATGCCATCAACTGCTCCAACGCTTACGAACCCACCGAAGGTCTCCACAGGGCCGCCGCCCTTTTGCTGTTTGAAACCGACCCGCGCCACCATGACATGGAGCGACTCATTGAGAGCATTTGTACGGACAACCGTTGCACGGTACTAAGAGCCGAACCTGACCCACACCGGGCTGAAGACCTCTGGCGTGTGCGACGAAACCTCTCCAGGGCAATCACGGACATGGCCGCTCTGCGCGTCTCCGAGGACGTAGCCGTACCAATCTCGCGATTTGCGGACTTGGTCGCCTTTGTCGACCAGATGAATCACAGCAGTGACTACCGCATCAACACCTTCGGTCATGCTGGCGATGGGAACCTGCACGTGAGCTTCCTCTCACAGCATGACACGTCCCGTGACCGCGAGAACATCGACAGCCTCGTTGAAATCCTGATGCGCAAGACGATCGAACTCGGGGGCACACTCACCGGCGAACATGGCATCGGACTGGCCAAACGTCGTCTGCTTCCCCTCGAGTTTGACCCACCAACGCTGCAATTTATGCGCCGCATCAAGGACGTCTTCGACCCCACCGGAATCATGAACCCCGACAAAATATTCCCCGTTTGAGCATCTGTGTATCTTTTTGTCAGGTGCTTACTTGACAACCTTTTCACGCGGTTGTATAATCGCCTCGTTGCGGTGCCCGCCGCACTCTCAAGTGGGAAGGTACAAGAGCATTTCTCATAGGAATCCGATACTCGGAAGGAGCCTTCGCATGGCAAAATCAATCAAAGAGAAATTCGAGGCGTTAATCCCGAAGCTCCGTGAAGAGCGCGTGAAGCTGGTCAAGGGCCACGGTGACAAAAAGATCTCCGAATGTACCGTTGCCCAGGCGATCGGCGGCATGCGCGGCGTCAAGGCAATGGTCTGCGACACCTCCGTCGTCGAACCGGACAAGGGATTGATCATTCGCGGCGTCCCCATCATGAAGCTTACCAAGAAGCTTCCCGAGGAGATTTTCTGGATGCTGCTGATTGGCAAGCCTCCGACAAAGGACGAACTCGCCGGCTTCCAGAAGGAGCTGAAAGCACACGGTGAGGTCCCGAACTATGTCTGGCGCATCCTCAAGGCGATGCCCAAGACTTCGCACCCGATGGCTATGCTGGATACCGCCATTCTGGCCATGGAAAACGAATCGGTCTTCCGCAAGCGCTACGCCGAAGGTATGTCCAAGATGGACTACTGGGAGCCCGCGCTCGAAGACGCCATGCGCGTCATGGGAACCATTCACACCATCGCCGCCGGCGTCTACCGCATCAAGTACAAGAAGGCTGACCTGATCAACCCCTCAAAGAAGCTCGATTGGGCCGCCGATTTCGCCAAAATGCTGGGGCTGGCCCCCAAGAAGGGCGAAACCTACGACATGATGCGCCTTTACCTCACCCTGCACTGCGACCACGAGGGCGGCAACGTGTCAGCCAATACCTGCCACACCGTCGGCTCGGCGCTCTCCGATCCATTCTACGCCGTCAGTGCCGGCCTGAACGGTCTGGCCGGTCCGCTGCACGGCCTGGCCAACCAGGAGTGCCTCAACTGGGTACTGGAGACAATGGACAAGTTCGGCGGGGCCCCGACCGAGGAGCAGATCGAAGAGTACGCCTGGGAAACACTCAACTCCGGTAAGGTCATTCCGGGCTACGGTCACGCCGTTCTGCGCGTTACCGACCCGCGCTTCACCGCTTTCCTCGAATTCGGCAGGAAGCACCTCAAGGACAAGCCGGTCTTCCAGACCGTCTCCCGCGTCTACGACGTAGTACCGAAAGTGCTCAAGAAGCATGGCAAGGCCAAGAACCCGTGGCCGAACGTCGATGCCGGCTCCGGATCTATCCTGTACAACTATGGCCTCAAGGAATTCGAGTACTATACCGTCCTGTTCTCGGTTTCGCGTTCCATGGGCATGCTCACGCAGTTGGTCCTCAACCGCGCCCTGGGCACACCCATTACCCGTCCGAAATCTGTCAGCACCGAGTGGCTGAAGAAACAGGTCGGCATGAAGTAAGTCGATTACTTCCTTTTCGATACACGAAGGCGACCCCGAACCGGGGTCGCCTTTCTTGTGCGTACGGTTGTAGCTGTAAAGCTACTGGCTCACCAGCGGCAGCGTGAGCACAAAGCGCGCCCCGGTCTCGAAACTAGTATCTAAGCGGACCTCTCCTGAAAGATCGGTCATGATCCGATCCACCGTCGCCAATCCCAGCCCCGTGCCGCTGTCCTTGGTGGTGAAGTACGGCGTGAACACCTTCGATTCAATATCCCGCGCAATCCCCGGACCATCGTCAGAGAACACAATCTGTGCCTGGGACTCGTTCCGACTCAGTTTAATCGCAATCACACCGCCTCTTCCGGCCAGCGATTCTTTGGCATTCGCAAACAGATTTGCCATTACCTGACGTATCGCATCCGGATCGCTCCGGACCTCGACCGGTTCGTCCGCTACCCTGAGATCCAGTGTTATCCCCAACTGCTTTGCCTCCGGTTCCCATAGATTTACCTGCTGCGAGAGCAACTCAACCAGATCGATGATTGCCTGGCGGCGTCGGTCCTCCCGGGCCAGGGCAAGAAAACGAGTGATAATGTCATTGAGCCGACGAGTCTCTGACCGGATCTGATCCGTAAACTGCGCATACTGGTCCACATCACCCTGCGGCGTGAACTCTGCCGCCAGTCTCTGTGCGGCGATTGAAATCGTGTTCAGCGGATTGCGGATCTCATGTGCCACCCCCGCCGCCAGATCGCCCAGCTCTGAGAGTCGTTCCCGACGAGCCGCTTTGTCCTGCAATTCCCGCAGGCGCGAAATGTCATACACCACCGCCACAAACCGCACCTCAGCCTCGCTCGTGGCCTCCAGACGAGATAACGCAATCAGCAGCACCCGACGTTGGTCCCCCCGAGAAATGACGATTTCCGTCTCCCCGGTATCGCCTCCCGCCGCATTGATCTTCGTGAACTCCAGCGACGGGTCCCCGACCACGTCATCCCAAGAATGACCAACGCATCTACCGCAGGCAAAGATCTGATCGAACGCACCATTTGACATAGTGATGACACCGGTTTCATCAATAGCCGCCACACCTGTGCGCATCTCGTCGAACACTTTGTCGGTGACCGTCTTGATCGTACGGTACTCACGACGGAACTGCTTTCCTCGCAAACGACTTTGTATATACAACAGGATCACCAGCACCAGCAAAAACAGGACCGCGGACACGGTTACCATCTGCAGATTGAACCCGCGCTTCACAGCGTGATAGTTGTCCAGCGAAAGCCCCACACGAAGTACCCCTACCGGGTAGTCCACCGTGGCAAACGGCCGCACCAGTTCCAGCACCTCACTGTCCTGGAAATCATAGGTCCGGTGACTCACTGAATCACTATCGAACGCCGCCTGCAGAAATGGATCCTCACGAATCGAGAGCAGCGCCCCCGGCTTTCGCGAGGCAAAAACAATCCCGTCGGTCGTCTGATAGATGATATACTCCACCCCTTGTTCACGCGCCATCGACTGCGCCAGATACCCGATCTGCGTCTGCCGCAGCCCATCCATATAGAACAACGCTTCATCGGCCAGCAGGACTATATGCTCCAGATCATTGGATATCTGCAGGTAATACAGGATACCTTCATCGGTCGCCTCGTCGGCATCGAGCAGCAGCGTATAGTTCGCCTCTGGATTAGCCAGCAGGTCCGCAATCTCCTCCTCGACAAACACCGGCAACGCTCCCGGTAGAGGTCGCGCTATACCCCGGGCCATCAGTTGTCCGCTCGTATCGAATGAGAACACCGCCAGCAGACCATGCGACTGAGCAACTCGCGTAAGAAACAGGTCGGTCATCGAATCCGGCTGCTGCTCAGTGATCCGTGTCACTATCTCGCCATAGCGCCGCTGCAGAAGATAGTCGGCGAACTGCTCGGCCTCCATAGCATTGTCTGCGGCCAGAGCCAGGGCCTCCGTGAACGCCGTCCCTTGCTTCACCAGAAGCAGGAAACTGTCCTTGCGGCTTTCGGAGATTGTAATCCAGGTCAGGGCAAAGACAGCCAGGGCCAGCAGTATCGCAGCCACGACGATAAACCGCGGATGAAGCCCCATGCCGGTACGTAGCGATGAACCAGTCATATTGGAAAGCTACCCAAGTAGCGTGCGACGGTCAACAACGATCACTGCCAACCGCGGGCATGGGCTTCTGCCAGAATCTGCAGCCGAAATGCTATCGTGCGAATCAGTGTAGCTGACGGGTGAGATCTCTGCGGCAGAAACGGTGAGCACTCTCATTCCCGGGTCCTCATGAAGGGAGTAGGTCTGTTTTGGCTTATACCCCGGCCTGACCGATTGCGTTCAGTTGGGCGACTTGATCCACCGGAGACTCGTCGTCGGGGTGACTCAAGGGCAGTGTGAACTTGAAGCAGGCGCCACCGTCGTAGTCATACTCGATCTCGCCGCCATGCAGATCGACGAGCTTGCGACAGGTTACCAGACCGAATCCGGTAGCCTTACGCTTGGTGGTGAACTGATGGTCGAATAGCCTGGCTCGGTCCTTCTCGGGAACACCCGGCCCATTGTCGCAAACCTCTATCAGCGCCATCTCGCCCGGAGCCGGACGGGATCGGATTGTCACCTTGCGTTCCTGCTGACCCTGCGTGGCATCGGCGGCATTGTGCAACAAATTCACCAACACCTGCTGGATAGCGGCCCCGTCAAGCGCCACCAGCGGCAACTCGGTCGACAAATCCATCTCCACATCGATATAGTCAAACCGGTTCTGAGGTCCCAGGAAAGCCATCAGGTTCTGGATAAGCTGATTCAGGTCTGTCTTGTCAAAACGAATATCATCCTCCTGGTCCTGCAACCCGTCAGAGAATCGGGCTATCCGACCGACCGTCGCCCTCATCAGCTCCAGCTTCTTCTCAATCTTCTCCGTCTTGCCCTTCTTCATCAGCAATGGCATGAGCTCGATATTACCCTGCAGTATCGCCAGGTAGTTGTTGATCTCGTGAGCGATATCGCCCACCATCTCGCCCCTGGTATAGTAGCGGTCAATCCGGATCATCATTTCCTGGAAACTCTTACTCTCAGAGATATCACGCACCATCAGCAGATAGGCAGGCATCTGCAGCTCGGTATTGTGCAGCGGCACCACCGTCAGGTACGCCGGAAACTGCTCGCTGTCGCGGGTAACACACAACACCTCGAACTCACATTCCCGGGCATCGGGACCAACCTGTTCGAGTCGACGGAAACTGCTGTCTGCGAAGAACCGACGTACCGGCTGCCCCAGTACTTCCTCGACATCCCAACCAAACAACTCCTGCGCTCTCCGGTTGTAAAGCAGCAATTCCCCGTCGGCGGAGACCGTCATAACTCCCGCAACAGTATGATCAATCAGCGTTCCCAGGAACAACTGCCACTGCATCAACATGGCATTCGACTTGGCGTACTTGCGATTTGCCCGTTGCAGCCGATCCTGATTCTCCCACAGCGTCTCGGCCATGTCGTTGTAGGCCTGCTCCAGTTCGCGCAGTTCGTTGTCGCCGCCGGTCTCCACCAGTTTGTGCAGCCGGCCATCACGGGTAAGTCTGAGTCCGTGAATCAGCCGCCGGATCGGCTCCTTGAACTTGTTAGAGACAAAATACGCCGTCATCAGCGTTACCAGGATCGAGGCCAGCAGCAACATGCTCATGGCGTACGCCAGGTGGCTGCGGTTCGAGATATACAGATCGTGACCGACAACCGTCACCAGCACCGCCGGGACCGATTCCGCCAGATCGAAACGGTAGTAATACGTTGCGAAATTCGAGTTCTGCAGCGTTGGCACCATAAAGCCAGGATCATGCTCAAGCGCACTGCGGACGATTCTCGGATCGATGTCCGCTTCAACCACAGTGCGGCCCGGAATCCGGGGGCCCTGAATCCTGTCGACGGGGAAACGAAACAGCGATTGCACCACACTGTCGGCACGATCAATAAACACCTCCCCGCAAGTTACGTGCTCGAGTTGCAGCACTTCGAAGGAAAACTGACCAACTGCTGGATTATCCTTGATCGCGGTCATGTCCCCCGGCGAAGCATGGATCTGCAGTGCCAGTTCATCGGTCAACTGGCCATAGCGCTTCTCCAGCCGAAGCATATCCTCTCCAACGCTGAATCGCTCCTGCGGATAGAACAGTATCAGCGCCAAAGCGGCGAATATGAACGTAACCTGGATAGCAACCAGATAGACGAATCGCGAATGAAGGGCCGGGCTTCTCTTCACAATATCTGCCCAGGAGTGGGGTTAGCAACGTACCGCCGGCATCGTGCCGGGGATCCTACTGTATCTATCTGGGTATCGGCAGTTTTGAGGGATTCTGTGACCGAGCCCCCGATCCGGGCATAAAAAACTGGGAGTGGTGGAGGGGGGATGCCCGACGAGAGCGTCAGGAGGCTGGTATTCCAGCGCACACCACTCCCAGGAATTGCTAACCCGGGATTATCCTTAGGGGCTGGCGTTGTGCACCTTAGTAAGCAGCAACTGCTATGCCGGTTGGTGAGGGGTGAAGAAGTAGTTGCCAGCCAACCCGGCAAGTCTTTGGCCAACAACAGCTTGACGCCAACACCATAAAGATGATGGCGGTGAAGGGTTGCAAGAGGCGAGTGTGTCCGCACCTGCACTTTGTGCAGTAAGCTTCAGCGCGGATCTGCCGGCCCTCTCCTATGGCGACAGACACCCGGCTCAAAAACACACAAAAAACAGACGACCCGGCCGGGCCGTCTGTTCAATGACTAATCAATACAAATCAGGATTTCTATGTGTTCGTCACAAGTCCTTCATCTCAATCAGGTGCTTCGAACCGGCGACTTCTTGTCCTCCAGTTCTTCCATCCGACGTTCCGCGGCCACCGCCGCCGTGGTTCCGTCACCGACCGCATTCGTGATCTGGCGCACCAACTGATGGCGCACATCGCCACAAGCATAGATGCCCTTGATAGAAGTCTCCATCGTTTCGTCAGTAAGGATATAACCGTTCTGGTCCTTACGCAGGGCCTCGCGAACCAGGTTGCTGTTCGGTCGGAACCCCAGGAACGGGAACACCGCGCCCACCTCCAGCTTGGACTTTTCACCTGTCTTGATGTTGTTCAACGACAGATGCGTTACCTGCTTGTCATTCCCGTTAATCTGCTCGACAACTGTATCCCAGATGAACTCGATTTTCGGATTATCGAACGCACGTTGCTGAATGACTTTGGCAGCACGTAGCTGATCGCGGCGGTGGATGATATACACTTTCGATCCAAACTTGGTCAGGAAACCACCCTCTTCGACCGCGGCATCACCGCCACCGACCACGGCAATGACCTGGTCGCGGAAGAATGCACCGTCGCA
>WJKG01000037.1 GCA_014729205.1 candidate division GN15 bacterium
ACCTCCACCTTTGTGGCCAGCAGGCTCTTATCGGCAGCGGCTGCCTCAAAATCGAGGGGTACAATGGCCATATCAAGCGAGGCGTAAAACGGGATCAACTGCGCCCGGCGACCTATACGCTCGGCGGCCTCCTTGTAATGGTCTTCGTCCTTGAGCATTGCGGCACCTTCGTACATCTCCTTGGCCTTGTCGAAGCTGCCGGCTACCTCATACAACACACCCATGTTGTACAAGCACTTCGGATTGTATGGATCGGCCTGATAGAGCTTGTTGTAGATAGCATAGGCTTTGTCCAGCTCCAGGTCCTCGGCAGCCTCGGCAGCATCTTTGGCCTCATCCTTAAACTCGTCGGCCTTGATCTTATCCAGCTCAAACTCTCCAACCGCGTACCAGGGGTTGAACATATTGGTGAACTCCCACGCCAGACCATTGGCGCAATAGCCGGCCAGTTGTCCGTAGCTCTTGAGATCACGGTTGTCTCCCTCGCACACCTTGTCTGCTGACGTCCGCGAGGAACGACGCGTCCCGAGAATCTCCCCCGAGCGCGTATCCACAACACGCATATTGGCCGAGACGGTCACCTTGCGATTGACACACGTGACCTGATAATCACGGTTGTTGTAGCGGCGCTTTTCATAGCCGCGTGTATCCTGGTTGGACTGGGACACATCGCCGTATATCAGCACGTCAACCCCCAGCAGCTGGCCGATCTCAGTCGCCTGGGCGTCATCGACAAGCCCCTCAGCCGACATGGACTGCTCCGAGAGCACCGATTCCAGCCGGCTGCGCTCGACCACCGAGAAGCAGCGGGTACTCAGGCCCTCAATCATCGTCTTGGCCTCGACATCGGACCTGAACAGCCCACCTTCAATTTTACGAATACCCCGGTCTTCGCCCAGCGTGTATTCGATTATCTTGTCGGCGATGAACTTGCCGGCTTCCTGAGAACCGGCGTTACCCGGCGTGAAATCGAGGATTGCAATCTTCCGTACACCCTGGAGGTCCAGCTCAGGGACCTGGGGCATAAACGTCTTGATTTTCTTGTACGCCAGAGCACTGGAACACACAAACGAAACCAGTACCAGGGCAACGATTACCTTGAGTGAGCAACGTGCCATCTCTACCTCCGCGGTATTGTCGCCATACCTTTTCTGAACTGTTATTGACCTACGCTTTATCCCCTTACAGCTGACCGACGTGGCCGGCATGCGGTGTCACATCGCGGCCGTATCGGGCAATTATCCGAAGAACTCTCGGGCCAGTATGGGGGTCCAAGTTGGCACCTCTTCGGCTCGTCTGCATAGTAAGAGATGAGGCGGCGTTCAGTCAACACCCCCGACAATTAGTGGATGCGATTTAACTTCACCCTAACAATCAGTCCCGATAGTCTGGTCAAGCGGCAGAACTGGCCAGTAAACTCTCGGCGTCTATTAATCCCCCGGCCATCTAAGCTGTCATAAGGAGGCATCCGCAGGTGAGTACAACCGGGCAGAGTACTGCCCCGAGAGGTAACTCAAACGACCAATGCATCCTGGCTTGTAGCCGGTGTGCGGCTCGTTGGTCAACAAGTTTGTGAGGTCCGATCATGAATCACCTGCGTTGTTTCCATTGTTTTGGTGGTGCCTGCTTCGGGCGACTTGCTATCGCTCTGCTGATTGCAGCCGTCGCTTGTATTATTCCGGCTCCTTCAACCGAGGCAGGCATAGGCAAGGCCCGACCTCGACCACGGGGGGGAGCCGAGCCTGTGCCGCAGATCACTGTGTTTTCTGGGCACGATTTCGATTTGGAGGCATGGAACCTCGGCGCCGGAGCCGTTCTGCCGCTGGGTCCACGTGGCCTGCGCTTCATGCCCAGCGGTGATATGATCTTCACCGAAGATATTCTATCGTTTCAAGGCAATGCCGATCTGGTGTTGGGCCGGCGCTTGTTCTATGTCGGCGGAGGGCTTGCTGTGCTCAGTTCGGACCTGGAAGCTGTGGATGAAAACGACACCGAATTTGGCGCCAACCTCATTGCCGGTATGCGCTTTCCGGCGCGACGGTCCCCCGTGCGACCGTACATTGAGACCCGATGGACCCTTCTTGAAGATCAGACCCTGTTCAAACTGCGGTTTGGCCTGGCAATACCCATTGGCAGACCGTGATTGGCAGTGGAGTAAGTCACTGAAATCTGATCTTCATCACCAGAATCGCCGAGGCGGTAACCAAGGTAACGGCGTTGGCCACGATCACAGGCAAGGAGTCAGTGCATAAGCCGAGAACCAACCACATCAAGACGCCAACCGTGATCACCAGATACAACAGTAGCGAGATGTCCTTGGTTGATCGCGAACGTATAACCTTGATTAGTTGCGGAAGGAACGAGGCCGTTGTCAGGGTACCGGCCAGCAGACCGAGAAGGTTGACGCCGTCCATACCGGAAGCTCCTGTTGGTCGGTGGGTTTATTGACTGCTGACGGGCGGGCAGGCCGCGGCCACCGTTTCGGCGCGATAGCACCCCGACACTATGCACATGTCACGCGAGATTCGTATTAGCCCCGCGCAGTGAGCCATTTCCTCACACTGTGTTACACTTATGCTAGGGCGGCAACAGGACGCGTCGTATCCTCGTCGATGATTCCCTGTACAAACAGACAACCCCGCCGTTTGGCGGGGTTGCGTTCGTCTTGTGATGCGCTCTGGTGTATATGCTACTTGCTGAACTTACCCATCAACTGGGTCTCTGCAAGCACATGATTCCTGATGGCCGATTCCACATCCGTCTTCGTGGCTTTGCTCTCAAGATCAAGCTCGGTATCCAAAGCATAGAGCTTGAAGTAATAGCGATGCGTCCCGCTTGGCGGGCACGGGCCGCCGTAGCCAACACGGTTGAAGTCGTTCATGCCTTGCAGCGAGGTGCCCTGCACTCGTTCGTCCGGCGGCATCGCCTCGCGCAGTTCGGTGGTCTCGGGATTGAGATTGTACAGCACCCAGTGCGTGAACGTCCCATTGGGTGCATCGGGATCGTCAACGATAAGCGCCATGCTCTTGGTATTCTCGGGTACACCCTCGATCTGTAATGGCGGTGAAATGTCGTTTCCCTGGCACGTGTACTTATCAGGAATCGTCTCTTCATTGCTGAATGCAGTACTCTTTAATGTAAAGGCCATAGAGTGGTCCTCCTTTCGATGTCTCCCGGCTGAGTGTGGCTGGTCATGCCAACAACCGAAACTCCTGCGATCCATTGCAGGTATCAGGGTTTGCTTCATCGCCACCCTGTATACTAATCAACGAGTAGGGGAAGCCATCGTTCCGCGGAGGGCGGTAACGTCAACGGAAAGTACTACCGGCGCTCAGCTCCCGGCATCGGCCTGGCCGGTGTACCAGAACCAGTTATCCGTAGAGAGTGTATCGGCGTCCTCGGGAATCCACCGCTCTGGCCGCTCGAAGTGTAACAAGAACTTGAACTTGTCTCTCGGCAGCAGTTGACTGCTTATCTGAAACTCGAACGCCTCGGGCATGATATACACGCGTCGACCATTCCGAATCACTGACTGCACCAGATTCGATGTCCACAGACCAGCCGGACCCCATCGCATCTCCTCCCAGCTATCACCCGAAAGATATCGTTGACCGTGCGCATAGGAGGAATGAAGCATCAAAACCTGTCCATTTGCATCCTCAACATACAGGTTGAGCCCGGTATGACCTGTATCAGCCGGTGCGATACAAATGTACACATACGTGAGATACTGCCTGATCCAGATCCTGCCATCATCCCACCCGGCCTTGTACCGTGACGTGTCGTTCCACTCTGATTCACCAATCAACCCATCAAGCATAGGTGGCGGTACCGGTGGCAGCACTTTGGCGGCCGATGGTATCTCTTCACTGACATGCACTTCCGGCGCCTGTGGAGGCACAGTGGTGTCAGATACAGGCTCTGTGGCTGTTGTGTCGGGGGCCTCATCGGTCACCGGTTCCTTCATCTCGGCTTTGCCGCCGCATGAGGGAAGAGTCATCAGAAGTGGCCCGAGCAGTAACAGAACTGCGAAAATGGTGTGTCGTGCCCTCATTGCCCGGGAAACTAACTCAACGAGAGACACGGAGCAACAAGAAACTCGCCAAGCAGACAAGTCTCAGCAAGGTTCTGCTATGAACTCGACCTCAAACCACGTACCTTGTTCCAGAAGAACCGTAGGGTACTCGTTGTAACAGGGAGAATTGTCTGTGATGATACGTTCCGGACTGGTGTGTACGATTATGTTCATCATGATAACCATCGTGGTTGCCCAATCTTCAGCTATCGGTAGTGACAAGAACCAATCTGCCGCCGACCCGCAGCAACTGGAAGACCTGGAATGGCTGGTAGGACACTGGCGCGGCATTGGATTCGGAGGAACGTGTGA
>WJKG01000411.1 GCA_014729205.1 candidate division GN15 bacterium
CGGTGTAGGCGACCTGGGCCAACCCGTTGCCACCGCTGACGGTCGCGGTCGACGGAATCATACCCATAGCATCCCAGCGACCGTTGTTATTGTAGTCAGTCAAGAGGCTGTCAGAGCCCTGAGACCAGTAGCCATTGTTGTCAAGGTCCACAAACTGCTCGCCGGCCGTAATCCTGACGACGGTACCATCGGGTGCCGGGTTGCCGCCACCGTCGCGAACATTGACCGAGATGGTCGCCTGGTCGCTGCCATTGGCGGTCAGCAGGCTGGTCGCGGACGACACGGTGATGTTGCCGGTACCGGACTGAGCTTCCTCGGAGACGTTCAGCGTGACGGTCCTGGTGCTGACACCGCCGTCGACACTGGCTTGTGCGGTCACGCTGATAAGACCATACTCGCTGGGGTTGAAGACCGTGGCGGCCTTACCGGAAGAATCGGTAGCAACCGATGTCTGGGTGAATACGCCGCTGCCTCCGGGTGACGCCGAGAATTGCACTTCGGCACCATAGACGGGTGTCCCGTCTTTGGTAACGGTGGCCTCGATCATTGTCGATTCTCCGGCGGTCAAACTGGCCTTACTGACCGATAGCGTCACGGAATACAGAGTGCTCTCTGCCGGGTCTTGAGACGCGGATTCACAGCCAATCAGCCCGAGTCCGGCCAGAAGCAGGGTCGCGACCGTTACCCAAGCGCAGTTGGCAATCTTGTGCTTAAACATGATTTCTCCTGCCTGTTATTCGTATCACATCATCTTCTCTTTGCCGGCCGGGCAACCGTTGTGAGCGCTGATTTGCTGTCGGATCACCGGGCCACAGGGATCTACAGAACAAACCCTCCCTCCTTGGACCTGAGGGAGGGTTCTGTCAGTCATCATTACAGCAAACGATCAACCTTCTTCATCGACCTTGGCCGGTGTCCTCTCGGAGGCGGCCAGGTTACCCTCGACGATAGTCGGGGTGACGAAGATTATGAGATCGCGGTTTTCGTTGCGAATCTGCGTGTACCGGAACAGGTAGCCGAGCAACGGAATGTCTTTCAGAATCGGCAGGCCGACCTCGGACTTCACTTCGTCCTGGGTAGTCAGGCCACCGATAACAGCCGTCTGGCCATTGTTGACGATGACGTTGGTCTTAGCGTTGCTGGTGTTGATAATGACACCGTTCGGATCGAACTGGTAGGTCGACCGTTCCGGCTCCAGGTTCATCAGGATCTGGTCCTCGGCCGTGATATGAGGAGTGACGGTCAGGATGGTGCCGACTTCCTCGAACTTGATCACGACATTACCGGCTTCATCAAACTGCTTAACCGGGATTTTCTGACCCATTTGGATCTTGGCTTCTTTGTTGTCGACGGTCGTAATCTCCGGATGGGCAATGATCCGACCCTTGTCGCTCTGGACGATAGCTTCGACAACGGCGTCGACCGACCAGCCATGCTGAACGGCAAACACCTTGTAGTTGCCGGCAGCATCAGTTATGCGGTCTCCGAAGTTATTGAAGGTCTGGTCAAACGTACGTCCGGACTCGGTAGTGTAAGTACCGGTCGCGGTCCAGTCGACACCGAGCTCGTCGAGATCCTCGGTGAACACTTCCAGAAGCTGAGCTGAGATCTTGATCTGCCTTGAGGGTCGGTCGAGCTCCCTGATATAGCCGATCACTTCTTCAATGTTGCTGGGGACCTCCTGAACGATGATCGAGTTGGACTGCGGGTCGGCAGTTGCGGAGCCACGGTCCGTCATCAGTCCCTCTACGGCAGCGACGATATCCTGTGCCGTGGAGTTGGAGATTTCCACAATCCTTGTCTGCAGGCCAACTAACTCCCGTTGCTGCTGGAGGTGTTTCTCGCGCTCCGTGACCTCTTCACGATAGTCCTCTTCGAGGAGAACGCGGAGGTAGCGGTCGCCCTCGTCGACCACCGCGAGGCCGTAGGTGCGGGCGATAATCTCCATGGCGGTACGCCACTCGACATCGGAGAGCCGGATGGTGACCGTTCCCTGGACAGTCGGTGCCACGACAACGTTAACGCCGCCATAGTCAGCCAGGAAGCTGAGGACCGAACGGATGTCGGCCGACTGGAATTGTAGGTTTTTGATCGGCTCGGTAGGGTCCTGCTGCTTTTCCTCGACTGCCACGACGCTTAGTGCCATCGCCAGGAGAATGAGCAGTATACCTGCCAGCCGCAGTGGTGCTATTAGCCTGAGTGTAGACATCGTCAACTCCTGTATTTCAACTAATACTCATCGATTTTGAGGGCTACCGTGCGGCTCCAGCCATACTCGAAGATCTGGAAGTAAACACGGTTGCTTTCCACGCGGAGCACGTACCCGTTGCGCACCTTGTCGCCGGACTTCAGGATGTAGCCGTAGCCCTCCTGGTCTTCGAACAGGGCGCGATTGGCACCGTCATCAGCCTCTATGACACCCACCAGGCGGAGGCCGTCAACATTGGCGATGCGCTGCTCGACGGGGTTGTTGTGTGTCCGCTGTTCATTTATCAGGGTTGCGAACGGATCGCGACTTGACTGTACTCGATACTTGACAACCAGACGTTTCGGGAATTCCGCCACCAGCGTGCCCTTCATCTTCTTTGACAGCGCCGGGTTGCGACGGAAGCGCGAAGTCGAAGTTGTACGTGTTCGCCGGCTCTTGTTATCGGCCTTGTCGACCTGAGCGTTATCCTCACCGGCGGCCTTGGTTGACTTGGCTTCCGGCGGATCGGCCGAAGCCATCTGTTTTGCAGCTTTGCGGGTATCCTCATTCTTCGTTTCGGCCTTGGCCATCTCGGGCTGCGGCTTAGCTGTACGGGGTACAGTGCTCATATCCACAGAGGGCCCGTACATCTCGCCCGGTTTGACTACCGGCTGCGGAGCCTGCTTCTCTACTTGCGGCTTGGAAGCAACTGTTGCCGGCTTTTGCGTCTTAGGCTGCTCGGTCTTTGAAGTCTGTTTGGCGTTCTCGACCCTGGTCAGTTCCGGCTTGGGCTGTGACTTTGCTTCTGCCCTGGGCTTGTCCACAATCTGCGTGGGATGCGCCGCGTAGGGCTTGAATCCGGGAATGCGCTCCACCGGAGGCGTCAGCCGGACCTTTTTGGCATTGTCGAGTTCAACGGTGACACTCTTCTGAACCAGTGCCGGTTTCTGCTCTTTGTCTGCCTGCGGCTTTTCTGTCACCGGGGTGGTGGCAAGCATGCTCTTTATCTTGCGGGGCTTTGTCACTTCGTCCGATTCAGGGGCTGTCTCAGACGTTGATTTGGCGGCACTCTTGGAGACCTTCCTGGGAGATTCCTTGCGTGTCACCGGCACAGTAGACATATCTACGCTAGGGCCATACGTGTCCTGCACAGCACTCGATGTGAACTCCTGCCGCTTATTCTGTGGCTCGGGCTTAGTCTTTGACTTGGCCGGGCTCAGGCTGGACAGGCGGTCCTTCTGAATGGCCTCGTTGACCTGTTTGGCCGGCTTGGGTGGCGCCTTATCCGCGGCGTCATTCTCTACAAAGGCGAAGTACTTTTCTTCGGGCGTACCGGCCGGCGCCGACACGGGCTTCGGCAGCGGATTACCGGTAGCCGTCCACACCGGGAATTCCTTGCCGGCGTTATCGGCGAAGAAAACTGTCAGGTAGCCTTTTTCGGTGTCCACGCGGTAGATTGATGGGCGGCGCATGTCGAACACCAGGCGAACCACCGCTTGCGGTTGTGCCGCAAACTGACTGGTACGAATGGCGGTGACAGGACAGGGCGGCAGTTCGGTAAACGATTTCGCCGGAAGCGCGTGTACCGCGTTTTCGAGATCGAGGATGACCCGGAACGGTTTGCCATCCCTGGCCTCGACCGTCTGGTGGCTGTACTCAACCTCACCGTCGACCGCCAGTCGAGCGCGGGTGAAACCATCGCCGAAGGTCAGTTCGACATCGGTCACATTCGCTGACGACCAGGCCGAACCGGCCAGGATGAGAACTCCAGCAACGAGTGTACAAATAGTCTTATACATTATCCCGGTCACCTCCTAAATGTCCAGCACCGTCAGCCGCTCTGCTTCCTTGACATAGTAGGTCGACAGCGTGAACTGGGCGGTCATTGTCTCTCTGTTTCCGATTTCTTCCAGGTTGTTCTGATGGCCTCCGCCTTGATTCTGCATCACCTTCTTACCGATAGCGACCTGGGCCGTCTCAATTCGCATATTGTCGACATTGGTGATGAACGGGAAGTTGGCGACATAGCTGATGAAGCTACCGAAGTCGTGGTAGGTCCCGGTCAACTCAATATCAAACGATGCTATATGGTAGAATTCTTCGGTTTGGGTCGGTTTTGGTTCGACCTTTGTAATCCTGGTACCGGTAATCGAAGAAGCCGTATGCAACTGCACCAGGAAGGACGGAATCTGCTTCACTTCGGGCAGCAGCGTCTCGATCTCATCGTAGGTATCCACGAGTTGTGCATACTCCAGTTTGAGGGCATCGAGCGACTTGGCCTTCAACTCAACGGTTCGCAGATTGGTAGTGATCGACTCGAACTCCTGTGCCTTCTGTGAGATCTGGGTATCGAGATCGGTATACACTCGTGAATACCAGAAATAGACGATTATGAAGAAGGCCAGGACCGCCATTGCGATCTTCTGTGTTTTCGAATCCTTGAAATCCATGGCCGTAATTCCTTAGTTCAAGGTGGTATGGCTGGCGGAAGCTTCTTCGGCCGCTTTGGCCTCAGCCTCAGCCTGCGCCACCAACTTTTGCAGTTCCTCGTCGGACAGGTAATGCACATTGCAGGACACGACGAATTGATAGACCTTCTTCTCCTGGAGAAGCTCTTCCTTGGTCGACTTCAGCTCTACTTCATCAAAGTAGTCCGAGCGCATCATATTGATCATGAATGATGCCAGGGAGTTAAGGGTGAAGGAATACCCTTCCACCTCGGCTCTGGTGACACGAGGTCCGTCGGCCCTGGGGGCTTTCTCCTGGACTTCGTCCTCTTTCTTGGTAGTGGACGAGCTTGATTTCTTCTTTTTGGTATCTTCCGGCGGTGGCTCGAATTCCTGGAAACGACCCAGCCAGACAAACTGGGGTACATTGCCCGCGAGATCCTCAAGGACTCTTACCCAGGTTGAGCGGTGCGAATCGAGGCGCTCGACGGCGGTCATGCGACGCGTGATCTTCTGCTTGACGTCGGTCAGAGCGTCGACCATCGCGATGTCGTTTCGCAGGAGTCGGGCACGCTGATGGGCCTTCTGGATGTCGGATTCGAGGTTGGAGAGCCGGTGCTTCTGGTAGAACGTAATACCGACGAGCATCAGCACCACCACAACCCCGCCAACAATGGCGTACAGACCTGTCTTCCCAAACGAGAAGTCAAAGGTCCGCTTGCGGTATTCTTTGGGAAGTAGATTTATCTCAATCATGGTGGCACTACCTCGCTTCCCGCATGGCCAGACCGACAGACACGGTCAGCAGCGGAGCTATTTTTTCGGGCTGCAGGTACTGGAACAGTTCCGGATCGTAGTCGATGTTTCTCAGCGGGTTGGCAATCTCCAACGGGACAGTCAGTTTCGACTGCAGGAATTCCGGCAGGTACGGCACTAACGATCCACCGCCTGAGAGTACGATCCAGTCAATGTTTTCTATTTTGGACTGAGACTTGAAGTACGAGAACGCCAGCTCGACACCGGAGACCAGCTCGTCGGTTGACGAGATGATCGTCGCCTTGAGCATATCCTGGTCGATCGAATCCCCCATTTCCCCCTTGATGGCCTTGGTGGCCAACTCCGCGTTCAGGCGGAACTCACGCTGGATGGCGGTATAGATCTCGCGTGTTCCGGAGGAGACGTCGCGAGTCGAATGATAGATGCCATCGACGATGTACGTGATGTTGGTGACATCGCACCCGATGTTCACCAGTGCTGTCACACGGGAAGGATCGATCTCGTAGTTATAGGAATAGGCGTTGAAGACGGCGAGCGCGTCGTCGTCGACGACGATCGGTTTGAGCCCGCAGTCCTGAACGAGCTCCAGGTAGGTGCGCAGGTATTCCTTGCGCGCGGCAACGAGCAGCACGTCCATCTGGTTCTCTTCGTCATCGACCTTCACGATGTGGTAGTCGAGTGAGACGTCTTCAACATCGAAGGGAGCCCGCTGTTCGGTTTCGAACAGGATGGCCTGTTCGGCCTCGGCACCACTCTTCTTGCCGATCGTGAACCGGTCGGTAATCACACCGTGACCGGAGATGGACACGACTACTTCATCGATCTTGGGATCAGTCTGATCAATCAAGGACTGGATGTTGAAGATCACAGCCTCTCGATCCCTGATCTCGTCGGCAACGATCGCTTCCGGGGGGAGTTCTCGCACCCCGAGGGCGGAGACGGAATGACCGTTCTTGGTATGGTCCAGCTTGATCAGTTTGACCGAACTGGATCCTATATCAAGTCCGACAGTGCTCTTACTCTTCCGTGAAAACATAAGCTGGTCTTTCGTATCTTTAGATATCTTCTCGTGTCTATACCTATCGGTCGAAACTGATGAGAGGTTGAGCACAGCAGGGGAAATATCTCACCAGATCGATCCGCTATCGACACATCGCGACCTGTGTCGTTTTTTGAACAGAACTCACCGCTTATCTGAGTATCGGATACCTGCGGGCTTCTCTTTATGCTGATTTCTGCCCGTTCAGGGCTGGAAGAGGGGAATCGGCCAGATGGCGCTAACAAAACGCCAACAAAAAAAGCCCTCCCGAGCATCCGGGAGGGCTTAAGTCTTGCTGCTTTGGACTAAAACAGTGCCAGGCGGTCCATATACTTAGTAATAGTAGGCCTCATCTCGAACACGCCCGGTTGAGGCCAGGACATTGATGGTATACATGGCAAACAGATCTGGCGTGTCGGCCATCGACCAGATATTGCCGCCGCCAACGAAGTGGGCTGTTCCGGAGCGTTCGAAGACCAGGGTGTTGTCTTCCATGTCCGTTGACAGATAGTTGAATTCATGGGGCAGCGTATCGGCACGGACGATGGAGTCGTTCGAGTCGTAGGTGAAGTCTTCCGGGTTGACTTTGTCTTTGAACAGAGTCACTGTCCGGTCGGACTCCTCGAAATGGACGCCATACTGGTGTTTGTCCGCTACGGCCATGGATCGCGCCATTCTCAGGACCGAGATGACATCACGGTGCGCCGATGCAAACTGGATTCTATCCGACGCCTTTTGAAATCGGGGGACCGCCATGGCCGAGACAATTCCGATAATGACCGCGGTTATCATCATTTCCATGAGGGTGATACCGCGTTGGGATTTGAAGAATCTGAACATATCATCTTACCCGATTTGAGGTTACCTTTCTTCCTGGCCGGTACATTGCAGAATCCATGCCCTTTTGGCCAATTCATTTGAACCTGCGTGCTTGGGATTTTTGTATTATGTCCGATAATAGGTTACGACGATTGGTCGTTGTGTTCGTCCTCAAAAAGGAACCATTGACCTGGAGTGTTTATTACGTATCTATAGGGAAGGCCCCATACCCAATTGGCCTGTCTCTATCTACTCCAGCGACCCGGTTTCCCTTGCGGGACGGGTTGAACCCCGTGGGTTCTGACCAAAGATTGTGTGCACTACAGGAAAGGAATCGACCAATGTACTACTCTCGCGTGCGCCTTGGATTACTCCTCACCTTCGCCGTATTAATCGCCATGGGATCGGTCGGTCCCAAGCTTCAGGCCGCCGAAGGTCCACTCGATGTGAACATGCTGGTAGCCGAACCGGTGGTCCGAGAGAAGGCCGCCGAGCCTGTCTCGCCCGGTGCTCGCCAGTTTCTTGCTGATCGAGGGGGTCAGAAAGTCAAAGTGTGGGTCTACTTCACGGACAAGGGCGTTTTTGGTAAGGAGGCCTTTGTGAATAAGGCCAGCGCAGCGAGTATCAGCGACAAAGTGATGAAACGTCGTGCCAAAACCGGTACTGATCAGGTGCTCTTCATTGATCTGCCCGTGGTTGAAGATTACGTCGAGTCTGTTGCCCGGTTGGGTGGCGAGGTGCGGCGCGTGTCTAAGTGGCTCAACGCCGCGAGTTTTGAGGTGGACGCCTCGCAATTGGACGTAATCGGTGCTTTGCAGTTTGTGGCCAAGATAGTGCCGCTGTCCGGTTTCAAGAAGGACTACCCGGATGTTGTACCCGTACGCGTGGATGAAGCCTACGATATGGCGCTGTCGCCCGACGCGCTGGACTATGGTATCGCTGCCGGTCAGCTGGGACAGATCAATGTTCAGGAAGCACACCAAGCGGGATTGGATGGATCGGGTGTGACACTGGCTATTCTCGATACCGGTTATCGCAAGAGTCACGAGGCGTTTGCGAATCACTATGCCGATGGCCGTGTACTGGCGGAGTATGATTTCATATTCGATGATGAGGAGACTGCGAACGAGCCCGGCGATGGTGACTGGAGCAGCCAGTGGAACCACGGGACACTGATCTGGTCGGTATCCGGCGGAAATCTGCCGGGTGAAATCATGGGTCCGGCGTACAATGCCAACTTCCTGCTTGCCAAGACTGAGGACGTTCGCAGCGAGACGCCGGTCGAAGAAGATAACTGGGTGGCTGCAATGGAGTGGGCCGATTCGCTCGGTGCCGATGTCATCACGTCCTCGCTTGGTTACTCTGACTGGTACAGCTACTCGGACTTCGACGGCGAGACGGCAACAACCACAATAGCCGCCAACACGGCTACCTCGCTTGGTATCGTGGTGTGCAATTCGATGGGCAATGGCGGACCGAGTGCGGGTACACTTACAGCTCCTGCGGATGCGTTCGAGATCCTGGCGGTGGGCGCTGTTAACTCATCCGGCAGCCTGGCGAGTTTTTCATCGCGTGGCCCGTCATATGACGGTCGTACGAAGCCGGAGGTATGCGCACGCGGTGTGAGCACACAGGCGGCCACGTCCACTTCCGATGCATCGTATGGCTCGGCTAACGGCACCTCGTTGTCAACGCCGCTGGTAGCTGGTGCTGCCTGTCTTGTTGTGCAGGCTCACCCGGGATGGCCGCCGCAGTTGGTACGTGAGGCCCTCATGGAAAGTGCGGACAACGCCGCAAGCCCGAACAACGATTACGGGTGGGGTGTGATAAACACTGCCAATGCGACAAACTATGGTGCGTCGATCTCAGCCGACACCACATTCGGCGAGATTCCGCTGACAGTCAATTTCGATGGTTCCTCTCCCCTGCCGATAAGCAGCTGGTACTGGGAGTTCGGCGACGGTGATGTCTCCGGCGATGAGGACCCAACACACGTGTACACCGTAACCGGTGTGTATGATGTGTCATTGACAGCGACATCGCTGGAGTATGGCAACATCACATCGACGCGTCCCAGTTACATCATCGCTATTGCAGACACCGTAACCTTCAGTGCCGACTCAGCGTTTGCCGGAGAGAGCATGATGGTGAGTGTAGATATGGTCAATTCACAGCCGATCGAGCAGATGATCATCCCGTTCACCTTCGGCGCCGATGTTGACATGAAGCTCGACTCCATCACTTTTGGTGCGCGTACTGCGTACTTCGAGGAACTGGCGTTCCTGGCCTGGGATGCTTTCAACCGCAGGTACGCCGTGCAACTGACGGCAGACAATGGAGGTGGCGCATCGCCGATGCCCGAGGGCTCCGGTGAAGTGCTGCGGATCTGGTTCACCATTGATGAGACGGAGTTGGGCGGTGTGACGACGACGCTGGATACCTACTCTGACTCTCACATCCTTGAGGTGATGACGGCTGGCAAGTCTTACCCGCCGGCGGTCGAGTCAGGCGCTATTGGCAC
>WJKG01000412.1 GCA_014729205.1 candidate division GN15 bacterium
GGTTGAGGCAGGCATATCCGATTCGGTCCGCAATGAACAGAGACTGCATCCTCCAGCGACCCATGTCTCGTTGATGTCCACCGCCGATCTGGATCAGGCGGCGGATCACTTTGCGGATCTTGAGAAGGCTATTCAGGACTACCGGGTTATCGAGGTAGAATACGACTCAATCCAGTCGGGCGCTTCGAGACGAATCCTGGAGCCTTATTTTGTTGTGTTTCGCGCCCGGGCGTTTTATTTTGTCGCTTACTGTCGGATGAGACAGGATTTCAGGACCTTCCGGATGGACCGCGTGAAATCGCTGAGGGTGCTTCAAGAAGGCTTCAAGCCGAGCAGGGACATCAATCCCGAGAGCTATTTTGCCGGTAGTTGGGAAGTATATGGTGGCGAAGCCGTCAAGGTAGTCGTCCACTTTTCCGGAGCCGCTGCCAAGGTCGTGAGTTCCTCGTCCCATCATCCTGACGAATCTGTCACGCCGCTTCAAGACGGCTCAGTCAGGTATGAGGTGACGGTTCGGGGCATCGAAGAGATACAACGGTGGATCCTTGGTTTTGGGCGGTTTGCAGAGGTCATTGAACCTGAATCATTGCGGAGCAATCTGCAAGCTATTGGCGAGTTCCTGTCGGACTGCTATAGTCGACCGGTCACAGAGTAGCTTGCGTCACTAACCGTTCCGTAATGTTGCCAGATACTTTGTGGCTCCACTGAAGATGATGGGGCCGCACATACACTAAGTGATGAGAGTCTGGGGGAGGAAGAACATCGCGCTGCGTGGTCGCGTCGGGTGACGGGACACCCTACTACCTGAAATGGCCACGAATAGGCGACTGGAGTGGACATCGTGAACGACAGATCGTTTCGTCCAGACAACAGTGATTCTTCGATGCATGGCCTGGCTGCCGAATCACAACGCATGCTCATGGAACTACCGGAGGTAGCCTTCTATGGCATAGCTTCCGATTTCACGGTTACGTTCATGTCTCCATCTTGCAGCAGTGTGCTCGGTATCGATCCACAGAAGGCGATTGGCGTTAACGCCCTGGAGAAGGTGCATGTTGACGATCGCGAAATGGTTCTTCAGGCGGTGGCCAAGGCGCAAACTGGCGAAGGAGTTGCCTCAGTCGAGTTTCGCTCATTGAATGCCGATGGTGGTCATTTCTGGGTCAGTACCACTGTCTACCGGACATCAGGTGGTGTTCCGAGCGCCGACGTGATATGCGTCACTCAAGACGTTACGTCCAGGAAGCTGGGAGAGGCACTTCTGAAGATTGCACGCTCTCTCGAAGACGCTATGGCGAATTGCGATTCTGTCGAAGAACTGCATGCGATGATTCCGAAACAGATTAAACAACTTGAGGGCACGATTTGCTGCGGCCTGCAACTGCAGGATGGGCTGAGCGGTAGACAGGTAGTTATGTGTGAACATGTGCTCGGATCAGAGTGCCAGGAGTTCCTCAGGCGAATTGGTGCCGGACCCCGCGTGGCCGACCGCCTGAACGCAGGCCAGCCGGTCGTGGTCAATCTACAGGACTATGAGCCACAGGAGGTTCGGGAATCAATTGCGACTGCACGATCATTTGTTGGTGTTCCCGTTCGGCATGGTCGATCCGTATTCGGTTCGTTACTCATGAGCAGTACGTATCCGAGCAAGTATCTTGAGAGCAACATTGACTTGCTCACCACGTTCGCCAATCATATTGGAGTCGAAACACAGCGTCTCAGGCAGGGCCGGGGATTGAAAGGTGCAGCCTCGGCTTCATCGGCACAGTCTGTCTGGGAGCTCAAAGATGGTTCACTAGTCCTGTCCGGGTGCAACGAGAGGGCCAATGAGATCACCATGTCTGCTCTTGGAAATCTGATCGGACGAACGGTGGACGAGCTTCTTGCACACTCTCCGCAATTGCTCCAGAAGATGTATCAATGTGCGCGTACTGGCGAAAAGCAGGAGTATCATGACTGGTACCAGTTCCGCCACTGCGAGCGTGAGGCTCGGATTCTCAAAATGCGCATCGAGCAGCTTGATCCAGGACGAATTGAAGTCTCGGCAGACGATGTGACGGATCAGCCGTTTGTGCAGGTCTGTGGACCGGACTATGATCGCCTGGGTCACTTAATGCTGGATACGCTGCGAGCGTGCACGGCAATGGTTAATGCTGACGGCAGGTTGCTTATCATGAATGACACTATGGCGCAGGTGTGCCATGTCGATGCGCATACCAGTATTGGCCGGAGTCTGTCCACGGTGTTACCAGGTGGATTGTACTCCTTGCTCAAAGTCCCGGTGGCTTCGGCCTGGCGGTTGCACTCTGATCTTTCTTTCTCTTGCCGGTGGGAAGATCGGTGCTATGAATGGAGGCTGACGCCGGTGACGAGCGATGGGCCTGACGGAGCCAGGTTAGCCATAGTCGGCAGAGACGTCACCGGTCGCGTGGATGCTATGAGGGCAGTGGAGGACAGCGAAAGACGTTATCGGTTGTTGGCCGAGAACGCGCGGGATATGATTTCCCTGCACAGTGCCGAGGGGATCTACGAATACGTATCGCCGGCCTGCGTTAGCATACTCGGGTATGAACCGGAAGCGCTGGTGGGAAGAAACCCGTATGACTTCATCCATCCGGAGGACAGGCTGCGAGTCAGCCAGAAACAGGATGTTGTTATGCAGGCAGCCGGCAATCACAACATTGAGTACCGGATGAAGAATACCGCCGGGTCCTGGGTGTGGGTGGAGTCAACGGCATATACCGTTCCGGGGGACACCAATGACAGCGATCCTCATATTGTCTGTGTGACGCGAAACATATCGCGGCGTAAGAAGATTGAAGCGGAGCTGAAGGCGACACTCCAGCAACTCGAGGCAAAGCAGATAGCTCTCACTGAGATTCTGGGACGTATTGAAGATGAGAAGCGCGCCGCTACTCGGGCGGTCTATGGACGAATCAGAGAGACGCTCCTGCCTGTTCTCGTTCATCTCCGACGCGAGGCGCCCCCGGAATTGACAGATGAGATTCGGAGCCTGGAAGAGAAACTGTCTCAGATTGCGCAATCGGATACAGAACCACCTGATGACAAACTGGCCGGGCTCACCGAGCGGGAGATCGATGTCTGTTTGCTCATTCGCGATGGTCTCTCGTCCAGGGATATAGGGCTGGCGCTCAATGTCTCGACCTTGACTGTTAACAAGCACCGCGAGTCGATCCGTCGCAAGCTGGAACTGCAGCACAAGCGTATCAACC
>WJKG01000413.1 GCA_014729205.1 candidate division GN15 bacterium
TATCTGGACAGCAGCGACTTCCGCCTGCAATTCCAAACCAAGAAGAGCGAGATCCAAATCGAGGTGGAAATCACAACCACCGAACAATTGAAAGAAGCGATCGAAACCGGGGTTGACCGCCTGCTCCTGGATAACCAGACACGCGAGAGCCTGGTGGAGATGGTGAAGCTGGCTCGCTCGCTCGATCCCGATGTGGAACTGGAAGCCTCGGGTAATGTGTCACTGGACAATGTCGCCGACATTGCCTCCACCGGGGTGGACTTCATCTCGGTTGGCGCTCTGACGCACTCAGCCCCCGCGGCCGATTTCAGCCTTCGCGTAACAGGTTAAACCCGCTCAAAGCAAGGAACCCTGGCGACTACCCGGCGGTTACTTGTCAAAACAAGTAAGTTCACTGTTTTGACAAAGAAGGAGACATATCATGGCCGATTCCCCCCTGCGTATTGAACTGATTCCGAATGGTCCGGCGATGGTTCAGACCGACAGCGCCGAGATCAAGCTTGCCGATGGCAGCATCGTCACCAAGGACAAACCATTCGCCCTGTGCCGGTGCGGCCAGAGTGCCAACAAGCCATTTTGTGATGGTACCCATACCAAGGCTGGATTCGAGGGGTAACTGCTGGCGGCAACAATAGCAGTTATCGATAGGGTGTCGCACGCGGTCGTTCGCTACGGCGCTCAAGCGCTTTGACGACAAGGGGGACCAGGATGAGCTGGATAACCACCCCCGGCCAACCGGTCACCATGGCACCGCCAATAGAGAAGAACGCTGCCGCTGAATAGGGGACATCGACAAACAGCGCCAGCACGAACAGTCCCAGGCCGAACATCAGTCGCCCCATGATCATGGCGAGTATAAGCGACACGAAGAGGTTCGCACGGAACATGCGATAGGCCACACCGCCTACCAACCCGTACATGGCCAGTTCAATTGACATGAATACTACCCGATCCACCGGCGGCATGCCGGTCAGGATAGTCGAGAGTCCGGGCGCGAGCAGCCCGACAATTATGCCACAGAACGGCCCCACGACCAGCCCTGCCAGGAGGGCGGGAATGTGCATGGGCAGGAAGATGCGTCCCGCCATGCCCATGGCATGAAAGCCGATAGGCAGGATGATCGCCAGAGCGAGATAGAGGGCGGTGTGGGTAATAAAGCCGGCGCGCGTGGTGACAACAGGTGGCACAGTCAGGCCCGCAAATCAGCGCTACGCGTTGTTGACGGCAGAGAGAAGGAAGAGTCCCGGATGATCCTCGATCTTCACATCGGAGAACTTCTGGGAATTGAACATCGCCCGAAGATCATCGTGCGACGGGATAACATCGTGCTCCAGCACGCCGCCCTCGCGATGATGAATCTCGGAGACCTCCTTCGATGACTGCAGATGGAGGATGTAAAAACGAGCCTTGGGCCGAAGGACCCTGTGGGTCTCGCTGACCGCCCGTTGCTGATCCGAAAAGTGAGGGAAAGCCGCGAAGGCAAACGCCATATCGAACGTGTCATCGGCGAACGGCAACATGATAGCGTCGGCATCAACTACGTTGACATTCGGGAATGGGAAGTTACGGTGCGCCTTGAGCGCCATCTCAATCGAGAAATCAACTCCGGTCACCGAACCGTCTTTGCCAACACGGCGCCGAAGCATGTCAAAGAGAATGCCAGTCCCACAGCCCAGGTCGAGGATATCCATGCCCGAGTCAATCGAGATCTTATCAACTACGCGCTGGAGGCGCTCTAAATCCTCGGCCGTGAAGCGAAGATCCCATTCTTCGGCAAGTTCATCGAAAAACTGCTGATGCTTGTCATGCATAGTGTGGTAAATTTAGCTCCAAATTCAGTAATGTCAAGGTCTTTCGCCGATCGCACGCGGTTCATAACGCAGGCCGCATCGGCCCATGTTCTTATACGCATCCCACTGACAGAAAGTGACACTCAGCCACTGAATCTGCTTCAATAATCGGGTGTATCAGGCTATATTGCGGATTACCTCGGAAAGGACAAGATGGCCAAGCGGAACGATAGAAATCACGTCAACCAGCGCTTCTTGCATATCAAAGGCGCCCGCGAACATAACCTGAAGAATATCGATGTTCGCATTCCCCGTAATACCCTGACGGTGATCACCGGCCTGTCCGGTTCGGGCAAGAGCTCGCTGGCGTTTGACACTATCTATGCCGAGGGGCAGCGCCGCTATGTGGAATCGCTTTCCGCTTACGCACGGCAGTTCCTGGGACTGATGGAAAAGCCGGACATCGATTTCATCGAGGGCTTATCCCCCGCGATATCGATCGAGCAGCGAAGTACAGCCAAGAACCCTCGCTCGACGGTAGGCACGGTGACCGAGGTATACGACTACCTGCGTTTGCTGTTCGCCCGGATTGGTGTTCCCCATTGTGTGCAGTGCCGCCAGCCGATTACCCAGCAGACCGCCGAGCAGATTGTCGATTCGGTACTGGGTTTCGAGGAAGGTACCCGCATGATGGTTCTGGCCCCGTTGATCAAGGGGAAGAAGGGCGCCCACCGTGACGTCATCGACGAAGCCCGCCGTCAGGGCTTTGTGCGGCTGCGAGTCGACGGCGAGGTCATGCAGGCCGATGATGAGATCAAGCTGGATAAACGGCGTAAGCATGATATAGATGCCGTTGTCGATCGCCTGGTAGTCAAGGCGAAGTCACGCCGCCGGCTGGCCGATTCGGTTGAGACCGCCCTGTCAATCGGGCAGGGAACATTGATTATTAACATCAAGAATGAAGATCTGCTCTACTCCGAGCAGTTTGCCTGTCTGGACTGCAACATCAGCTACGAGGCCCCCACACCGCAATTGTTCTCGTTCAACTCTCCACAGGGAGCTTGCCCGGTGTGCGATGGACTGGGCTACAGGATGGAAATCGATCCCGACCTGGTCATCCCTGACTGGTCACGCTCGATCAGCGATGGAGCTATCAAACCCTGGGGTGGTGCGGAAATGTCCAACTGGTACCGGTATATGCTCCGTGGCGTGGCCAATCACTATGGGTTCAAATTCAGCACTCCCTTGAACAAGTTGTCGCAGAAGATCCGCGATGTGCTGCTCTACGGCTCGGACAACGAAGAAATCACATTCGAGTACGAGCACCTCACGGGCAAGGGTCGGGGCTCAGGTGTCTACCAGCAACCGTTCGAGGGTGTCATTCCGCATCTTGTACGCCGGTACAAGCAGACCGAATCGAGCGGCATTCGCCAGTGGATCGAGGGCTACATGTCAATCAGCAAGTGTCCGGCATGCCATGGAGCCCGGCTGAAGCCGGAGGCGCTAGCGGTCATTCTGGATCGAGAAACGATTGACAGCGTGGTAGATATGTCGATCAAACAAGCACGCGCATACTTCGAGAACATAACGCTCACCGAGCGCCAGGAATCAATCGCTCGTCAGGTACTCAAAGAAATCCGCGAGCGGCTCACGTTCCTGTGCGATGTCGGTCTGGATTACCTGACACTTTCGCGGGCTGCCTCTACTCTCTCCGGTGGCGAGGCGCAACGCATCCGCCTGGCAACACAGATTGGATCGCGACTGGTCGGGGTATTGTATATTCTAGACGAGCCCTCGATCGGGCTGCATCAACGCGACAACCGCCGATTGCTCAACACGCTGCAGGAGCTTCGTGATATCGGAAACACGGTCCTGGTAGTGGAACATGACCGCGAGACGATTGAAGAGGCGGACTACGTGATAGATCTCGGTCCCGGCGCCGGCGTGCACGGTGGTGAAA